>VXOZ01000010.1 GCA_009839775.1 Chloroflexota bacterium
TGCGCGGGAATGTCGGAAGTGGCGGACTCTCCAACAAGCGTGTTACTCGTCACTCTCGCTCTCGCTGTAGTCCAACCTGGTTTGGAGGTCTGAATTCCAGCCCGTAGCAAATTCGGGGCAGGCCCGGTGCTGGAGTGACGAGCAAGTGGTCCGTATCTTTGTAGCGCGGGGGCTTGTCCCCCGCTCTTGAATGCGAAATCTGGATGGGTGAGTTGGAACTGCGGTGCCGCAATCCATAGAAGATGGATTCCCGCTTACGCGGGAATGACGGATCATGGGGCATCTCTTCATGCTAAAGTCATGTTGGGCAAATTATCTCAGTAGATTACCGGCGCAAAGAAGGGGTCACTAACCATGTTCGACGGATTCCAAACGGGCCTACACAACATCGCGCTCCTCTCGGATGCCGAGACGCGCTCGATTTCGGCGGAGAACCCCAACGGCGAGCGGGGCGGCGGCGCCAAGGCGGTGCCAGACGAGAACAGCGCAGCTTCATTGCTGGGGTCCGGTTGGAAAGTGCGGCCCAAGATCGAACTGCCGCCGCAGTCCACCACGACGCTCGCCGAAATCGAGGGGCCGGGCACCATCCAGCATATTTGGCTCACCGTGCGGCCCCAGGCGTACCGCAGCACGGTTCTGCGCTGTTACTGGGACGGTGAAGAGACACCTTCCGTCGAGGTGCCGCTGGGCGATTTCTTCTGCAACGGCCACGCCTTGCGCTACGATGTGAACTCGCTGCCCATCGCCGTCAACCCCACCGGGGGATTCAACTCCTACTGGCCCATGCCTTTCCGCCGGAGCGCGCGCATCACCATCGAAAACGAGTATTGGGAGGAGATTCCGGGCTTCTACTATCAGATTACCTACGCCTTGGCCCCCGTGCCGGAGAACGCGGCGTACTTCCACGCCCAGTGGCGGCGGTCTATGACCACTCGCGAGTATCCCGAGCACGTGCTCCTAGACGGCGTGGCAGGTCAGGGGCAGTACGTCGGCACGTTCATCGCGTGGTCGCAGTTTTCCAACGGCTGGTGGGGCGAGGGCGAGGTGAAGTTCTATATGGACGGCGACACCGACCATCCCACCATCTGCGGCACGGGCACGGAAGACTACTTTGGCGGCGCGTGGAATTTCGGCGACCGGACATTCTCCACGCCGTTTCTCGGCTATCCGCTGTATAAGCAAGATCCGGTTGAGGTACCGCTCCACGGCATGTACCGCTGGCACATCCTGGACCCCATTCGCTTCAAACAGGACTTGAAAGTGACCGTGCAGGCCCTCGGTTGGTGGCTGAACAAGAAGTTTGAGCCCCTCACCGACGACATTGCGTCTGTCGCATATTGGTACCAGACCGCGCCCCACGCGCCGTTTCCCGCCATGCCGCCGCTCACTGGGCGCTGGCCGCGCACCTGACCGCGCGCTCCGCAGACTCCGCTCCATTCCTCCGCCTTTGGCTGCAAGCGGTGGCGGCACGTTTTGCCTCCACTAAAGTCCGGCTTGCCCAGAAACTGGCAAAGGGTTGACGCGCTCTCTGTTAATGGTCGTCTAGGCCACCGAATCGCCTCCTTGGTGAACAGTGAGACACAACCCTGCCCACAATCTGCGCATTCTCTCCCTCTCGGCTAAGACTGGTTGACAACCTCAATTCTGCACAATATCATTACCACAGTATCGTGGTCTGACAACGCTTTGGGAAAGGAGATCGCGTACACGGAGCAGGCATCCGGTGCGGTACCGTGGTGTCTCGAACGCGCAATGACCCCGTACAGAGATGACTCTTGCAAAAAAGGAGAAAACTGTATCGTGGATACAAATGACCGTTCCGTTCGACTACAACCGACACGCCGCCAGATTCTCGCAGGCGGCGGCACCGCGCTAACCGCAATCTTGCTTGTCGCGTGCGGACAGGCCGGCACGGCCATGCCGGCCGATGATGCGCCTGCTGAGGCAGAAGCCGAAAAACCCGCCGAGCAACCCCAGACCGAGGCCGCCGAGATCAATATCTGGGTATGGTGGCCGGACCCGGTGGCGTCCGTCGAGCAGATGGGCGCGAACTACTCGGAAGCCAATCCCAATGTCAGCGTGTCCGCGGAAGCGGTCTCCGGCTATTGGGACAATTTGCAGGCGGCCTTCGTCGGTGGCACGGGCCCGGACATCTACTTGATGAACAGCGTGAACTACTTCGCGTGGTCGAACAAGGAGATTCCCGCCGACATTACCGATCAGTTCAAGGCTGATCCTATTGCCCAGGACTTTGCCGCTAACGCCTGGAAGACCGGCATCGACTTCTATACCTACAAGGGCGAGAAGATGTTCGGCGTGCCGGGGATGATGACGAGCATCATCACGCTGTTCAACGAGGATGCCGTCAACGAGGGCGGCTTTGCCATACCGTCCGAACTGGGCACGGACTGGAATTGGGACCTGCTGCAGGAGTACGCCGTCAAGCTCACGGAGCGCGAGGGTGACAACGTCACGCGCTACGGCGCGTTCGCGCCCGACGCCCTCGAGCAGGGTTGGCTAAACTATGTGCGTGCCAACGGCGGCGACTTTCTGGACGACGATTTGCGCTGCGTCATTGATTCACCGGAATCTATTGAGGCGTGGCACTTTTGTGTGGACTTGGCGCTAAAACATCGGGTATCGCCGACGCGAGAGCAGATTGCTGACCTAAGCCAGGGCATGGCGGGCCGCGGCGGTCGCTTCGCGCTCTTCGGCAGCGGCCAGGTCATTCTCTGGACGGCCGCATCGAACAACGTCAAGTTCCTGAACGAGGCGTGGCCCGGCTCCGGCTTCACCTGGGACTACGGCTACGTGGCGTCTTCGCCCAATACCGGCAATCCGGGCGGCACCACCAATATCGTCGGCTGGTGCATGAATACCAACTCTAAGTCCCCCGATCAGGCATGGGGTGTGTTCGCCAACATGATGACGAAGGACTCCCAGGATATCCTGGCGCGTGCGGACGTGCTGCGGCCGGCCCGCGATGACTCCGCGCAGCTCTACTACGATCCGGAGGTCACCGACGGACCCGCGAACCGCATCGCCGCCTTCGAGATGTTCCAGTGGACGACCAACCTGCCAACCCACGACGTCGTGTCCTGGGGCGAGATGCTGGGCCCCATGGGAGCATGGAATCCGCAGATCTTCTCCGGCGCTGTCAGCGTGGAGGAAGGGCTGCAGAACATGGCGGCGGAGACTAACGCAATTTTTGACGCCGCAATGTCTTAGCCCGCAAGCACGGGTTTTGCATACTTGGCTCATCCCTGACCGCAGGGTTGAGGGGCGACTATCTGAGGCTACGGGTTTCGTTCTCGTAGCCTCAGATTGGCATCTGACGCGTGCAGAATGAGCCGGAAAGTACTCCGCTTGGAGGGACATGAGACCCAACCGAGCGCGCGCTGCTGGGTACCCACTACCCGTCCCTTCGGGAAATCTGCGTGATCCCATGGGGTTTCGCCATTAGAGTGTGCTAGTGTAAATGCACCCAGCGCTGTGAGAAGCGCACCCTCAAGCACCTCTTACCGCGAAAGGAAATTCAAGCTGATGGCCACCCTGGACTACCAATCCGAAGAAAAGGTCTATGCATTCGAGACGGCTGAGATACGCGGCACCTTGCGCCCCGGCAATGAGTTTCCGCATCACGGGCTGACGCATCTGGTGCACAAGGCCACGGGCGTGGAGTTCGTGCATCCGCTCTACGCCATTCTCAACTTGTACCGGTTTATGCACCACGATCCGGCAGGCGCCACCGGTATGGATAGCGACCTCGGCAACCCGCGCCAGGGCGAGCGCGACGTGCAGGCCGACGACAACAGTGTGACCCTGCGCTGGGCGCTGCAAGACCCCACGCATCCGGAAATGGCTATCCGCTACGAGATCGCAGAGCCTGCCACCATCGACATGACCGTCACCGTGACGCCAAATGCGAGCGCGCGGGATTTCGAAGCCCTGCTCGCGTGCTATTTCGATCCGATTCACGTGCCGCACGTCTACCTGGCGCGTGACAAGTTTGAGCTTGAGGATGAACCGGGCCGCTTTGCCGACGAACCGGAACTTGCCTCCGTGGTAGTCAACCCGATCTTTCGCGGCGGCGTGCTGGCCTATCCGCGCGACGAAGACGCCGTCGGCATTAGCGTGGACGGGCGTTGGCGGGACATCGCCCGCTTCTCGCCGGTGCGGCGGTACAAGCTGCCGGTGTGCTTCCAGGCCGATCACCAACAGCACGTGGCAGCCGTTCTCATGTCCCGCCCGGAGGACTGCTTTGCCGTCTCCAGCGGCTACGACAGCCCCGACGCGCGAGACCGGTTTCACAAGCACAATCCGCTCTATCTCTCGCTCTTTGGCGGCACATTGGAGCCGGGAGTCGCGCGCACGGCGCGGGCTCGGCTGGTTGTCACGGAACTTGACGAAGACCTCTCACAGCCGCTGAAGCACTACGCGGCCTTCCTGGAAGAGACGGCAGGCGCATGACAGCGCCCCCACCTACTTCGAACGGCGGCAAACTCCGCATTGCCGTCTTGGGCGTCGGCGCGGATCCCGGCGCGCGGGCGCGGCACTTCTTGGCAACGATCGCGCGGCTCACCGACCATTACGAGCTTGCGGCAATCTGCGACCGCAGCCCGGACGTGCTGGCGGAGGTGGGCGCGCTTTACGGTGTACCCGGCCAGTATGCCGACGTGCGCACGCTCTTTGCCAACGAACAGCCGGACGTGGTGCTCAGCCTGACACCGAAAGATTCCCACATCGTCATGGCGCTCACCGCGGCCCGTCACGGCTGCCATATCATCACGGAGATTCCGGTTGCGCTGACACGCCGCCACGCCGCCGCTATTGCTGAGACCTGCCGGGAGAACGGTGTGCTCTGGGAAGTGGCGGAACAGGTGTGGCTCTGGCCCAGAGAGCGGCTGAAGCGCCAGATCATCGACGCCGGCCTGCTTGGCGCCGTGACACATGCCCGGCTCTGGTATCAGACGGGGCAGTACCACGGCTTCAGCGGCATTCGCGCCTTGATCGGTGCGCCGGCCGCCCGTGTGCTCGGCTATTGCGGCGAGGTGCCGACCGAGCCCTACATTGCCTACGGCGGCGAGCCGGAAAACTCGCTCAAGTGGGATTCCGGCGTTATCGAGTTCGCCAACGGCGTGGCGTGCCTCTTTGAAAAGCCGCCGCGGGTCTTTCCATCCAGCCACATTACGTTCCCCACCGGCTGGGAAATTGAGGGGACGAAGGGCAACCTCAGCCGCGACGTACTCGTGCAATATCTGGAAGGCCGGTCCCTTACCTTTCCCATTCAGGAGCATTACATGGAGCGAGACGGCGCTCAGGTGCTTGAGTCCCTTTCCGTAGCCACCGACCCGCCGGTGGTGTGGGAAAACCCCTACAACCGCTACGGCATCGCAACGCAAGATGACGCCGCCAAAGCGGATATTCTCACCAGCTTCCACACAGCAATCACAATGGGAGAGAAGCCCCAGTACGGCGTGGCAGAAGGGGTGCGGGACTACGAACTCTGCCTGGCAGTGCGCGAGAGCGCCGACCGCGGCAATACATGGGTCGAATTGCCATTAACCGACCCAACCGCGCTGGAAGAGCAGATCGAGGCGGAATTCCTGCGGCGCTACGGCCATGATCCTATCGAAGAAACGGATGCCCTGCTCGACGCGACGTTTACGCGTTCCGCCACCCTGTGGCCGTTTGCCCACTGGCTATGATCCGCGTGGCAAAACGCTTACCGGC
>VXOZ01000489.1 GCA_009839775.1 Chloroflexota bacterium
CTGCTCGTGGGATGCACGCTGATGGGACTGGAGATTTGGCGGGAGATGCGGGCAGTTGATCTGCTGGAAACGCTGCCTGAGGTTGATAGCGAGCGGATCGGCTTCTACGGTCTTTCTCAGGGCGGCAAGATGGCGCTCTGGTTTCCGCCGCTGGAACCGCGCATTCGTGCCACCATCATCTCGGCTTTCTACAACGAGCGCACCAAGAAGCAGCTTGTAGCATCGCCTCACTATCGACCCTTCATAAACACCAGCGAACAGTCGTACTTCGAGCCGGACTTCCTCACCGAGTTTTCCGATTTCGATCTGGCGTCGCTGATTTGCCCGCGTCCCGTGATGATCGAGCATGGACAAAAGGACAGCTCGTATTACATCGAGACGGCACGCGAGGAGTTCTTTCCGCTGAAGGAGATCTACGAGCGTCTCGGAGTCGGTGAGCGCTGCGAATGGGGTGAGTTTGACGGTCCGCATGAGATTCATGGCGTTGAGTCTTTTGCGTTTCTCGACCGTTGGCTGAATGATGGCAAGCCGCCCAACCGGAGTGCCCCTACGGCGGACGTGACAACCACGCCGCCACCTCCGGTCTTTGTCGATCAGGCTGCCATCCAAGCTATGCGGGATGATACGAACGCGCAACACGATCGCTACTTGGACGACCTCGCCGATCAGGCGTACGGGGTGCGTGCAGAGCGTTGGCAACGGGACTATTCCAGCGCGGAGGCCTACACGCGGTCAGTCGCACCGAACCGCGAGGCGTGGCTGGCAATGATGGGCGGGTTACCGCCGGCAGAGGAACGGGTGCCGCTTGATCCCGAACGCCGCGTGGTGGCGGATCGACCCGATCACACGGTGTATGCCGTTACGCTGGGTATGCTGCCTGGGGTTAGGCTTTTCGGGTACTTGCTGGTGCCTAAAGGGATCAGCGAGCCCCGTGCTGCGGTGGTGACGCAACACGGGCTCGGCGGAGCGGTGCAAGCCGTGGCTGGCCTGCTGGAAGAGGACGATGCCTACCATCGCTATGGCCGGCGCCTGGCGGAACGGGGCTACGTGGTTTTTGCGCCGCACTGCATCAACGGTACCCCACGGCGGGTGCGTTTGCATAACAAGGCAATTGTAGTAGGCAGGCGGTTGATGGGCCTAGAGATTTGGCGGGAAATGAAAGTGATCGATTACTTGCAATCGCTGCCGGAAGTCGATCCGGAACGCATCGGCTTCTACGGTCTCTCGCAAGGGGGTACGATGGCGCTCTGGCTAACGCCGCTGGAGTCGCGCATCCGGGCGGTGGTGGTCTCTGCCTACTTCAATGAACGCACGCGAAAGCTCAATGTAGAGTCCGAACACTACCGCGCCTACGTGACGACGGACGAATTCCATCAGTACTACCTCGGTCAACTCTTGGAATTCTCCGACGCTGATCTCGGGTCTCTCATCTGTCCCCGTCCGCTTTTCATCGAACAGGGCACGCAAGATCGAGCGGTCTATTACAAGGAGGCAGAGGTAGAGTTTGCGCGGCTTCACACCCACTACGCGCGGCTGGGCCTCGGCGACCGCTGTGTGCTGGGCATTTTCGAAGGCAGGCACGAAATCTACGCCAAGGAGTCGTTTCCGTTTCTCGATAAGTGGCTGGAGCACACGCCTACGGCCTAAGGCATCCGCAGGTTGTTGACCGCAGACTGCGCCAAGGACCGTAGTCATTTGCGCGGAACTCTTGCTTGAGAATCCTCTTTCTTACAAATGGCTTACAGTTGTGGGCAGGTGTTCAGTTGGAGAGAAAGCCGACGGACCGTAAGTGTTCCACGCTGCGGACGACGCGCTCGTGGCGCTGCTCCAGCGTTGGTTCCGGCTCGCCTCTAATGCCCTCGATCTCCAAGCTGTACGGGCCGAAAAAGCCCGCATTGTTTGTTATCTCGCCTATCCGCGCGAAATCAACAGCGCCGCCGTCACCCATGGCCGTGAAGTACCAATCCCGGTAACCGCCGCGGCTATCCTTGAGGTGCATATGCACCACGTAGTCCATGACCTGTTCGAGCTGTTCGTAAACATCTGCCCCTTCGTTGTAGAAAAGGATGTTGCCCGTATCAAAGTTGATGCGAATGGCGTCGTGCTGCAGGGCTTGCATGGTATCGAGGATTGCATCGGCATTCTGAGTGATGCCGGGGTGCGTTTCGAGGGCAATGGTAAGCCCGTGGCTGGCCGCCACGTCGCCAATGGCCCCCATCTTGTCGAAGAAGTCTTTCCGGTCTTCTTCTGCCGGTTCCCCGCCCAAGCCGACGAAGAACTTGGCGCCAATGAGCGCCGCCAGGCGCATGCGCTCCGCTATACGCGCAAACCCATCAGGATCCATGAGATTGTCGGAGCCATTGGCGCTGATCACGGTCAGGCCATTAGCGTCGAGCTCCCGCTTGAGATTCTGTATCCCCTCGTCGCCGAGTTTTTCACTGGCGACGACGTCTTCGGGGATTTCCAGCACACCGCCGTGCTGTTTCATGGCGAGTTCGAGGTGCGTGATGCCCGCCTGCGGCGCAAGATCAATCGCCGCGCGCACCCCGTAACGGCCGTAACAGTTTGTAAAGACTTCTAGCAAGTTGCTCGGCATGATCTGCTCCTTTGGTTTTCGCTGCGTACGGGCGGCTGGCCCATGCGGTTGTTTCAAGGCAGCCTTTCGCGTTCACGAGGCTATTGTAACCATTCGGCGCCGCGCTTGCTGGATCAGTTCTACGCCTTGTTCAAGATGAGGGTGGTCATGCGCTTGGAGAGGCGGGGGACAAGCCCCAAAGTTGTCGCATGCTGGGGCAAAGCCCCCACGGACAAAATGGCAATGAACACCGCGCCTCACGTCCCCGTAGCGTAGGTTTGCAACCCCGGATCGAGTACGGGGCAGGCTCTGCGCCCGCCTGTCGACACGCTGCCATTTCCCCTCACCCCGGCCCTCTCCCCCGGGAGAGGGGGCAGGGCGCGCCCAATGAGCGTACCGTCTTAATCTTTATGCGACAGCATTGAGGAAAAGCTCCCGCGCTACGGCACGGCTGCAAAGATCAAGCGTTAGCTCACGAGAGAGCACTAATCGAGCGCACGTGCCTAGTGACGCACGTCGGCGTCGCTGTATTCGGTGCGAAAGCCCGCATGATTGGTTGCCGTATTGCGGCGGTCGGCAGTGGTCTCGACCTGCGGCTCTCGCACCGGAAGTTTGCCCTCTTCCAGGTAGACCGATTCTCGTTCTCGGTGCCTTGCTATCAATTCGCCTTGTAGTTCCTGCTTCTTGGCCGCATAGCGGGATTCGTGGGCCAGATTGTGCAACTCCGCCGGATCGTCAGCAAGATTGAAGAGGTGCTCCGTGGGACCCTCAGGGTACCAAATGTACTTCCACTGCCCGTCCGTAATTGCCAGATAGACGCACGGGATGCGTTCTGCCTGCGGCCAGCGCGGGCCGCTCATCCCCTCCAAGTAGCGCCGGGGATGTGCCAACTCGCCGCGCGCCAACGCGACCAGGTCCTGACCGTCCGTATCGCTCGGCGGCTCGCCTCCTGCTACCGATACGAGCGTCGGCAAGATGTCGGCGTGGGTGATCGGCACATCCACTATCGTGCCGTGGCGGCGATTATCCCAGCTTTGCGGCATGCGCAGGATGAACGGCACGTGGGAGGAGGGTTCATAGAAGAACGTCTTGGCGCCGTTGCGGTGGTCGCCGAGCATCTCGCCGTGATCAGAGGCAAACATGATGAAGGTGTCGTTGAAGAGGCCGCTGTCCTCGAGCGCGCTGATAAGGCGGCCGATGACGTTGTCGATCTGTGTTATGAGTCCGTAGTAGACAGCGCGTGCCGCGTGAATCGCTTCGTCAGGGATGGAGTCGAAGGCGCGCCGCTGCGCCTGGCGGTCGAATGAAATCGGGCAATCTTCGCTGTCGCGCCAGGCGCCGACGGCCGGCGCGGGAATCGGGCTGTTCTGATACATGGAGTAGTACGGCTCCGGCGCATCGAGCGGCGGATGGGGCTTGGCAAACGAGCACCAGAGAAAGAACGGCAGCGTCGGATCGCGGCGCACGAGGATGTATTCTACGCACTGCTCGGCAATCCAGGACGTGAGAGTCATGCTCTCCGGCACGGTCGCGAGCGTTGGGTACAACTCATTCTGCCCGAGGCCATGGTGCATTGGCTGCCGCGCGCTGCCGGAGTGACGGATGTCGCGGTAGTAATCGTCGGGCAGGATCATCTCCTCAAAGCCGTGACGCACGCGCTGCGGTCCAAAGTGCATCTTGCCGATGGCGGCGGTCTGATAGCCGCAGGCGCGCAAATAGGTAGGCAGCGTCCCTTCCCTTCCCATCACATTTGAGGTCTGATCGTTGTTGGCTACACCGTGGGTAAAGACCTGTGTGCCCGTCATGATGCCGACGCGGGCAGGCACGCAGAGCGGGCAATCGGCGTAAGCACGCGTAAACTGCACGCCTTGGTAGCCCAGCAGATCGATGTGCGGCGTGCGTAGAAAGGTGGGCTTGGCATCGCCGGTAGTATCAAAGCGTTGTTGGTCCGTGGTAATAAGCAGGATGTTGGGCCGAGCACCGGACATTCTTTCAATTTCCCTATTCTTCACGTTGCGGCAGTGGACATTCTGAAACACAGCTTCACAGAGTTACGTTTGCACAAGCGGCTAGTCCTACTTTACAGGATTCTCCCTTACAGTTTGCAGGCGCTTTTGCCCACGTGGTCACAGGGGCCCCATGTTGGAGAATCCCAGTGAAACGACAGCGGGGTCGGCATTTGCCGACCCCGCTGCCCAGTCTCTGCTTAGCTACTGGTTGTCTGTCCCGCTAACCTTCACCTGAGAAGTACGCAGCCATCTCGTCGGTGATCAGCTTTTGGAACCAATCCGCGTACTCGCGTGTGTCGATTTGACCCAGTTGGTATTGCTCGCGGTAGCGTGGGCGCGCCTCATTACGGATCTTCTCCCAGGCGCTGTACTTCAGCATGCCCCAACCGTGGGGTCGGGTCTGTTGCGCTTGGAGGAAGTACGCTTTGGGGTCAATGCCAAGCTGGTTGCGGAACACTTCCTGGGAAACCTCAGAATACGCCGGATCCAGGAACGGAGAGACCACATGTCCGGCCGTGCGCGGGAAGCGTCCGGCGTTCTCCGGTGTCATGAACCACGTGAACACCGTCCACACGGCCTCTTCCGTCCCTGCATTGCCAATCTGCAGGCCGTGGTTTGAGATGCGGGCCGAGCGGCTGGGACCGTCACCGTCGTAGGGTAACGTGCCGGCCGCCCAGTTGAAGTTCGTGTCCTGGTTGATGAAGGATACCTGCATGCCGATCTTGCCGGTGACGAAGGTATTCATCCGCTGGCCGCCCTTGAGCTCGTTGGCTTCGTCCGCGTTGGGCTGCACGTGGTACTTGACCTCGGTTACGTCCCGCCAGAATTCAAGCCCCTGCATGATGCCGGGCGAGTTAATGAAGGCGACCTTCTTGTCATCGTCCCACGGGCCCTGGCCGAAGTAGGTGCCGGTGGTCTCGCCGGCCGCGTTGCCGCCGCCCAAGCTGCCGCCAAAGCCGAACTGCCCGTCGCCGGTCAACTTCTGCGCGTACTCGAGGAACGTATCCATGTTCCACCACTTGGCGTTCACGTCCACCGGCGGCTCTTGCAGACCCGCCTCGGCGAACATGTCCTTGTTGTAGGCCATGGCATCGGAAGACGTGCTGATGGGCATGCCGCCCAACACACCGTCGAGCACCCACTCGAAC
>VXOZ01000316.1:0-2506 GCA_009839775.1 Chloroflexota bacterium
CCCGTCGGCGGGCGTCGAGAAGCTTGCCTGCGACATAGACCTTCATCCCATAGATGCCCTTGCCGCGCGCGGACATCTCGTCCATCACGGGAATGACCTCTTCCGGCGAAGCATCCATGAGAACACCGGCGTAGTTGATGCGGGCCAGCACCACCTCTACCCACGGGGAAACGGCTGCCAATTTGAAGGCCTCAAAGTCATGACAGGAAACACCGACAGCCCGTATCATGCCCCGGTCCCTGCACGCCGTAAGCGCCTCCATGCAGTCCTGGTAGCGCGTCGTCCAGTCGTGCTCCGTGAGACAGTGCAAGAGCACGATGTCGGCATAATCGGTGCCGAGTTCGCGCAGAAAGCGCTCGACATCGTCCCTAATGCCCGCTGGGGTGCGTGACGTGGTCTTTGTTGTGATGACGACCTGATCGCGCGGCAGCATGCGCAACGCCCCGCGCACGTGGGGATGGGAACCATACTGGTCAGCGGTATCCCAGAAACGCACGCCGGAGTCGTAGGCATAACAGAGGAGATCGATCAGACCCTCAGTGCCAAGCTGCCGCGTTTGATTGGACGACCCGTTCCAGCCGACCGTGCCGGTGCCGATGCACAGGCGGGAGACTTCGATGCCAGAGCTTCCAAGCGTTACCTGCTGCATGATGCTCAACTCCTCTTTGACTGCTAGCGTGAACCCATTCTACCACTCCGGCGACGCGAGCGCTCGCCACGCGGTCATTTATGGAATTACATATGGCAGCGCAATTTGCACTCCCACGCCGAACACCGCTCCACCCACGATCAGCCAGATTGAGTTGAGCTTTGTACGCCAGAGCAGCACAAAGGCGATCCCCGCGGCGGCTATGGTTGGCACGTCAACAAGTGCCGCCTGTCCTAGAAAGATCGCCACGGCTCCCATCAACCCGATAGCCGCGCTTACGACGCCGTCGAGTACCGAGCCAAAGAACCGCGAGTCTCGCAGTCTAGGGATCCAGGGATTGACGGCGGCTACAAAAAGGAATGACGGCAGAAAAATGCCCACGGTTGCCAGCGCGCTTGCCAGCAGGGCGCCCTGCGTAGTGCCAAAGCTCTCGTATCCCGTGAGATAGCCCACGAATGAGGCGGTCGTAAAGAGCGGGCCGGGAGTGAGCTGACCCACGGCGACGGCATCGAGCAACTGGTCTTCACTGAGCCAGCCGAGACCTTCGACGAAGTCGCCGTGCAGGAACGCCAGCAGCACGTAGCCGCTGCCGTACAGCACGGCGCCGATCTTGAGAAAAGTAAAGAAGAGTTGGCCCAAGCCAAACGGCGCGGCAATCGGAGCCAAGAGCGTGCCTGTGAGTCCGAGCAGCGGTTTGGCAAGGGGCGAAACTGTACCGAGGGAAGCAAGCGGCAAGGCCACAAGGCTCATCTTCCCCGTCACCCTCGGTAAGTGGCCTTTCGCGGATACGACCACTCCCGCCAGCACCCCGCAGCCAAACAGCACGAGCAGCTCATTTATGCCCACCAGCGCGAGAGCACCTGCAGCCAGACCGAGCGCACCAAGCGGGATACTGCGCCAAGCAGTACGTAACAAGCCGAACAGCGCATGAACCACAATGGCAATGACTACAGGCTTGACCCCATAGAGAAGCCACGACGCCTGGGGGAGGTGTCCGAATTGCGTGTAGCCCCAGGCGAGCGCGGTTACCATGCGCGCCGCGGGCAGGATGAAGGCAATGCCACCCCCGATGAGGCCGCGCCAGCCGGCCCGAACCGATGAGATGTGAATCGCCATCTCGGTTGAGTTCGGCCCGGGGATGAGGTTCGTGGCCGCCCACAAATCCACGAACCGCTGCTCCGTGAGCCACTGCTTGCGTTCGACCAACTCCCGATGCATCAGCGCCACGTGCGCCGCCGGACCGCCGAACGCCACGCAGCCAAGGACAAAGAAGTAGGAGACAACCTCGCGTAATCGAGTCTCTTTACTCACGGAATGCCGCCATCTGTTCTATTGGTGTCACGTTGAATCTGTAAACTGGTGACCCGCTGAACACGTCGAGTGCGAAAACCAACCCTTACCGTCAAGCTGGCTAATCATGACCTGAAGGTGACAAGCGCCGTGCTCTCTAGTACTGTAGACTAGTGCGTGGTCGGATACCAGGGAGGCCCCAATGCCGCGAACTGTGCGAGTGGCCGTGTGCTCCACGCCGCTCCGTGTGCCGGAGGGTACGGACAGCGAGAAACACGCGTACAACTTAGACATCGCGGAAGAACTCATCCTCCGCGCCGCAGGGCAGAACGCGGACATAGCCTGTCTGCCTGAGGTCTTTCACATCAAGGGCGTGAGTCGCGCCGGCAAAGGCGGAGCGTGGTTTGAGGACGTTCCTGGCGGCCCGACCTACACGCGCATGTCCCAAGTTGCCCAGCGGCACAACATCAACGTCGTGGCGCCAATCTTTGCTCTCGAAGAGGGAGTGCGGCGCAACTTAGCCATGGTGTTCGACCACACCGGCCGTTACGTCGGCGGCTACCGCAA
>VXOZ01000316.1:2516-5715 GCA_009839775.1 Chloroflexota bacterium
CTACCGCAAAGTGCACCTGACTAAAGTTGAGAGCCAAGAGTGGGGAATTGTCCCAGGACATGACTGGCCGGTGTTCGAACTAGACTTCGGCAAGATCGGCATTACGATCTGCTTTGACGTGAACTTTCCGGAAGGCTTTCGCATTCTCGCTTTGCAGGGAGCTGAGATCATTTTCCATCCCACGGTCTACAGCATGTACGGCGAGGTCGGCTGGGAGGCGGTCATCACGTCGCGGGCAATCGACAACTGTGTTTACGTGTGTCCCGTTAACAACGGCATAGACGGCGAGGCGCCGTGGATGCCCGGCATGTGCCTCAATCGAAGCAGCGTTATCGGTCCCGACGGCCTATTCCTGGCAGATCTCGGACGCTACTGGGGCATGGCAGTGGCCGAGATTGACTTAGAGCGACCGCGCATTGTACGCAGCATGGGGGATGCGGGCGAAGCAAACTTTCGCAAAAACATGTGGGAGCACCGTCGACCGGAAACGTACGGTAAACTGACGGAACACGGATACTGGGTAGCGAATGGCTATCCCCACGAAACGGCGGCCGTTGTTGAAGGCAAGCATGAGGAGTAAGCGGTGATGGCGCAACAGACTGTCGTACACTTCACTGAGTCTTTGGATCTCTTTGCGCACGCCCAAGAGGTTATCGCTGGCGGTTCGCAGACTAGTAGCAAGCGGCCCGGCGCCTATGCCCTTGGCGCCTATCCAATTTACGCTGCTCGCGCTAGTGGCTCGCACATTTGGGATATTGACGGCAATGAGTATATTGACTTTGTCAACGGCCTTGGGCCTATCGTCCTCGGCTACTGCTATCCGGAGGTGGATGCGGCCATCGCCGAGCAACTTGAGAAGGGTATCATCTATGGACTGTTGTCACCGCTCGAGGTGGCAGCGGCAGACAGTATCATCGACGCCGTACCCGCCGCCGAGATGGTCCGCTTTCTCAAGGGCGGCGCTGAGGCAAACAACGCGGCGGCACGCATTGCCCGGGCCTACACCAAACGCGAGCTCATCCTCAATAACGGCTATCGCGGTTGGTCTGACGGGTGGAGCGCGAGTCGCAATGATGGGGGCATCCCCACGGCGTTGGAACAATCCATCGGGCAGTTCACGTTCAACGATCTCAATCACCTTGAAGACCTCTTCCGTACGCACGACAACCAGGTTGCCGCCGTAACCTTGGATGCGGCATCCATGGGCAAAGAGCCGGAGCCGGGCTATCTCCAAGGTCTTAACGATCTGGCGCACAAGCATGGCGCGCTCGTCATCTACGACGAAATCGTCACCGGTTTTCGCCTCGCCATGGGCGGAGCGCAGGAGTACTATGGCGTGACCCCGGACATGGCAACGTTTGCCAAAGCCATGGCCAACGGCATGCCGTTGGCTGCCGTCGTCGGCAGCAAAGAGGTGATGCAAGCGGCGGAAGACCTCGTCATCAGCATCACCTATGGCGGTGAAGCGCTTTCGCTTGCGGCTGCGGTGGCAACGATGGGCGTGATGCGTAAGCACAACGTGCATGAGCAACTCCATCGGACCGGTGAACTGCTTAGAGACGGCATTAATGGCGCAGCGCAGCGCGCCGGTGTGGCGCTGGAAGCCTATGGTCTGGCGCCTATCGGAGGCGAACGCTTCCTCGATGCCAAGGATGCTGAAGAAGAAGGGCTCATGTGGCGGTTCCTCCTCGCCGGTTTAGCCCAGCGCGGCGTTCTCATTCGGCGCGGGGGCGTGAACTTCATTACGTTCTCACACACAGCAGAGGACGTGGCGCAGACGTGTGACGCACTTGAAGACACCTTGCACGAACTCCGGCGTGTCCGCGAGAGCGGCCAATTGGCGCGTGCTGCCAGTGAAACTGCTGCGATAACTACCTAACCCATGTGATACATAATCAGGGGTATGCCGTTACAACAGCCATGCTCTTACCATCCGTAATAACAATCCATTTGGACCCCGTCTTGGTGCAAATAGGACCCCTTGCCTTTCGCTGGTATGGTCTGATGTACGTCTTGGGGATCCTGGCCGGCGTTTGGACCATCCGCAAGTACGCCAACGAACGCGGTATCAATGACGATCAGATCAATACGCTTTTCTGGCCGGCAGCCATCGCCGGCTTTATTGGCGGGCGGCTCTACTACGTCATCCAGCAACCCCTCGACCCTTATTTGCAGCAGCCCTGGCGCATAGTCGCTACGTGGGAAGGGGGCATGGCGTTCTACGGCTGCATCTTTGGGGTGGTGATCGCGCTCTTGGTTACGTGCTGGCGCACCAACATACGGCTGTGGCCCGTGCTGGATGCCGCCGCCATACTTGCGCTGCCTGCGCAAGGCATTGGGCGCATCGGCAACATCGTGAACGGTGACGTGATCGGCTATCCGTCCGAACTCCCGTGGGCGTTTCTCTACACCCATCCCGCGACCTTCGCGCCGAGCACAACCGTTGCATATCATCCGGCGGCGGTCTATGAACTCTTAGGTAATGCCGTGCTTTTTGCCATACTGTGGCCGTTGCGGCACCGCTTCCAAACGCCAGGGATGATTTTCGCCCTCTATCTGGTGGGATACTCCGTTGCGCAGATCATCATCTTCATCTGGCGACTGAATGAGATCGTGCTTTGGGAATTGAAGCAAGCGCAGGTGACCGGCATCATTGTCGCGCTCGCCGGCATCCTGCTGGCGCTTTGGCTGCGGCAAGAATATCAGAATAGCAACGCTGAAACAGCTTAGTTCTGGCCTGCGGCCAGGGAGGAGCCTTAGACGCAAACATGTCGAGAACTTCACGCACTCTTCTTATCCTCATTGTCTTCGTGGGCGGCATTTCAAGTTTAGGGACGGAGATTGCTTTGTCCCGGCTCATCGCCCCGTTCTTCGGCACGTCGCTCTTCGTTTGGGCGAACGTCATTGGGTTTACGCTGCTCTACCTGACCTTAGGTTACTACCTTGGCGGACGTTTGGCCGACCGCTATCCACGAGAAGAGGTGCTCTACCAGTTGACAGCGGTGGCAGCGGTATTGATTGGTGTGCTACCGTTTATCTCCCGCCCCATTTTGCAATACTCCCAAGTCGCATTCGCCACGTACTCACTCGGCGTTTTCTGGGGTTCGCTCCTTGTGGTGTTGCTACTGCTTGCGGTCCCGATTACGTTACTTGGTTGCGTTTCGCCCTTTGCGATTCGGTTGTCCTTGGAAGATGGAGA
>VXOZ01000052.1:0-2460 GCA_009839775.1 Chloroflexota bacterium
ACCCCCGATTTCTACACGCGTAAGAGCGTGGGCCGGTGAATATGTTTATAACGGGCCGTACGCGGCCCGGGTTTACTTTTTCCTTTGGCAGTTGCAATGGACGACTCTTGCAGTTTAGCCGCGTGGCGTTGCGAACCGCGTCTCCGGCGTCTTGGCATGGGAAAGCCGGCCATCAAGACTTGCCAAGAAGCGCGCCACTTCTCCTTCTTCCGAGTACTTTGACCGTGCCCGCGGCGGGCACTTGAGCGACTGTCCAATGAGGACATGCGGCACCTCCCGCATGAAGCGGTGTGATGGTGGTAATCCCTTGCGTTTGGGAACTGCATCTCCGCCGGTCAAGCCGCGACAGGGCTGAAGCGCCCCCAAGTGCGCAGCCTATCGCATTGCCTTGCAAATCCCTTGTCCCCGATCAGTGCTCCTAAGTGGCGCGGCGCAGCCAGCGGGTCGGGACGCGCAAGAGACCAACTTCCCCCTTTTGCCAGAGACACGCCTGCCAAGCTTCTGCTCATTCGTCCCCAACTTCATATTCTCTTGACAATTGACTCGTAGCATGAGGAGGTGTCGGCAAGTGCCGTACGCATTGCACGACGCTGCCGACACCCGATCGGTCCTGCTAGAAGCGTGAGTGAGCGTGCATTTGTCTCCTTCTCGTTCTTCTCCAGTGCATCGGACGCACCCGTCTGAGAGAGATCGAGGCGAGACAGCGCGATGAGCACATCGGTGCGCTATCGCAAGGGGTGCAGGACTCGAATTCTAGGCTACTACCGGATGAATTGCGGAGAGAGCAGTAAGGAGAAGTGTGCCATGGCCATGACGCGTCGTTCGTTTCTCAGGGTGATAGGAGGCGTGCCGCTGGCGGCAGGTCTCGCCTCCGGCTGCGGATTCTTCGAGGGCTTGGTAGGGGGAGATTCCGGCGATAAGACGGTTCATGTAGCAGTATTTCTTCCCCAGGGAGAGGGCGCCAATTTCCAAGCGGCGCAGGCCGGCAACATTCTTGCCAGCTTGCAGTCCGCCGCCAACGAGATAAACGACCAGAGCCTCGGCTTTCAGATGGAAGTAAACCTGACCGTCGTTCCCCCTGGGCAAAATCCCAACTTTGGCGCTTTATTCGGCCAGGCCAACAACGCGGAGCCCACACCGACGCCCTTTAGCCCGATTGCCGAAACTCTCAACGAGGCAGCCGCCAGCGGCGAGTTGGCGAGTGGCGACCCGCTCCCGGACTTACTCCTGATCAGCAACATGAACGAACTGCCGCTGCTCTACGACGAGGGCATCATCGAGCCCTTCGAGCAGGCGACGCGGGTTGAAGGAAGTATCGATTTGTCTGCATTCGCGCCGGGCGCAATGGAGGCGGTGCGCTGGCAGGGACAAGCGTTGGCGTTACCGCTATCGAGTACAATCAACACACTAACGTATGATTCGGACATCCTCGCCAGTGACGGTGTCGTGGCGCCGGACGGCGGATGGACGTGGACAGAGATGATTGAAGCCGGCAAGCGCCTCACCTACAGCTCCGAGGCGGGCTCACAATGGGGAACCTACGCCCATGCTTCAGTGCCGCTGCTGCTCAGCATGATTTGGAGCCACGGCGGCGAAGTGTTCGACGCCCAGAATGGGGCCGTCCGGCTGGCCGAACCGGCGGCAATCAAGGCAATCGAACTTTGGCGCGACATGATTGTCGTGCACCGCATCGCGCCAAACCCGCCGGAAGGCACGTTTGCATTCATGCGCGCCAATCGCGACGGCATGCAAGTGGTCTCATTCGATCAAGCGCCTGGCGGCGGTGGCGGTGGTCGCGGCGGCGGTGGAGGCGGCGGCGTTCAGCCCAGCGACACAGCGCGTCTGGCGACTGCCGTGCGATCCGGCGGCAACCAAGGATTGGGGCCGGAACGCATTCATGCCGCGCCACTCCCAACGGATCTCGGACAGGCAACCTGGGTCTCCCCCGTGGCGGGGCTAAGCGTCGGGGCACAGGCAAAGGATACCGGCCTGGCGGCACAAGCGGCCGTGGTGCTTTCTCGCGAACTCGCCCAACTGCCGGTGACATTCTTCGGCTATCCGGTCTACGGTGTCACAGGCGATCGAATCAAGCAGGTACGGCCAAGCTTGAGAATCGAGGATGCAAACATCATTGCGGATGCGCTCCACTACAGTCGGGGTCTGCCGCCTTTGATTGCACCGTACATCCAGTCATTGTTTCAACAGCAACTCATGTCCCCGGTGCTGAGTGGCCAAGCCACGGTGGCTGATGCTGCCGAACAGATGTCGTTCGCACTGCAAGAAATGCTGCGACAATAAAGCTTGAGGAGACCGCAAGACTTGGAATACGCATCACTAGAAAATGCGTAGGGGCGGTTAGCGAACCGCCCCTACGTGAGTCAAGCCAAAGATACTTCTGAAGGGGCCACCGGACGGCGCTTAACCTGACCACTACCCTGTGGATGTTACAAAAAAACGAGC
>VXOZ01000052.1:2470-5705 GCA_009839775.1 Chloroflexota bacterium
CACTGAAAGAATGCTCGCAAAAATAACGATTGCGCACCCCGAATTATTTGTAAAACGAATCAAAAAAAATTGCGTTGGGGGGGCCCCCCACCCCCCCCTACGTGAGTCAAGCCATCGATACTGCTGAAGGGCCCACGGTCAGGCGCTTACCGTCACCTCTTCCAGCGGTTGCACGTTGCCAAAGACGGGCGCAGGGCCATCCGTGGGCGCGGCCCAGCGCGCGGCGTTGGCGATGACGTGGCGTACTTCCGGCTGGTAGAACGTGGGGAACGACTCGTGGCCGGGGCGGAAGTAGAAGACCTTGCCGCGGCCGCGGTGGTAGCAGCAGCCGCTGCGGAACACTTCACCGCCCGGAAACCAGCTTATGAAGACGAGCGTGTCCGGTTCCGGGATGTCGAAAAACTCGCCGTACATCTCTTCATGGGGAATATCGATGTATTGCCCCACACCCGCCGCGATGGGATGGCCGGGCTCGACGACCCAGAGCCGCTCGTTCTCGCCGAGTTCCCGCCACTTCAGGTTGCACGTCGTGCCCATGAGCTTCTTAAAGATCTTCGAGAAGTGGCTGGAGTGCAAACAAATGAGCCCCATGCCGTCCAGCACGCGGGCGTGCACGCGGTCCACGATTTCATCTTCCACCGCCGCGTGGGCCTGATGTCCCCACCAGATAAGCACGTCGGTTTCGGCGAGTGCGTCCTCCGTCAGTCCGTGCTCCGGTTCATCCAGCGTCGCCGTCTGCACCGAGAAGCCGGGTTGGTCCTCCAAGTATTCGGCGATGGCGCGGTGGATACCGTCCGGATACACCGCGCGGATGTGCGCGTCTGACTGCTCGTGGCGAAACTCGTTCCATACCGTGACCCGAATTGGTTGAGACATGCCCATTACTCCCTCACCAAGACCGCAAGTTCTTGAAAATCACGTACATGCACACACTTGTGCTTTATTTCGACCACGCCGATCCGGGCCATTTCGCCGAGGGTCTGCGTGACCGTGGAGCGCAACGCCCCAATACTATCGCCAATCTCCTCGTGTGTGAAGCCCCGCACCTCCTGGGACTTGGGATCCAGGTGGGTAAGGAGAAACGCCGCCACCCGCGCGCGCACCGGGCTGAACGCGAGGCGCGCGAGTTGATCCTCCAACGACTTCAGCCGGTCGCCAATCACCTTGAAGAACCGCAATCCAACGTCAGGACGCATCCGTAAGAGGTTTTCCATTTCCGCGTGCGACATTACACATACCAGGCTCGGCGCTACGGTCTCCGCAAAACAGCCGTGCATTGACTGTCCCAATAGTCCCATCTCGCCGAACACGCTGCCCATGAACACGCGGCGAATGCTCAGGCGTTTGCCCTCCTCGCTGAGCCGGTAGATGTCAACAGATCCCATCTTGAGAATGTAGAGGTTCTCGCTCGCGTCGTCAGGTGTGTACACAAGCGTATCCTTGGGAAACGTATACATTGGCAGATGGCCGAACAGCCGCTCCATTTCGCTCTTGGAGAGATCACGAAAGAGGTCGACGTGAATGAGATGCCGCATGAGGAGCGCCGTGCGCTCGTCTCTATTCACGATGGGGCTGCGCTTTTTTGCGGGAAGTACTTTGCTCAGGACGCTCATGGCACTTTCCTCGCGTGCATGTCGGCTGGACAACAGTCTTGCGCAATGCAACACAATACCATCATACACAACTCGCAGTACGCATTGAAAAGAAGGAGGTTTACATATGCGTCGCAGTCTGTTCCCACTGCGCAGAAGTCTCGTCTTGATGGGTGCCGCGCTCATTGGGATAGCGCTGCTGTTGGCAGGATGCGCCGGCGCAGAGTCCGAGGATATGTCGGACGACGCGCCCGAGGCCAGCGGAGCCGCGATCATCGAATACTTGAATGCGGCCGACTACCAGAACGCCTGGCAGCACCTGCCCGGGGTAGAGCCCATGTATACCGGGGGAGATCCGCACGGCGCCCTGCTGAGCACGTACTTCAACGCGATCGCGCTGCAGGCGATTACCGACAAGGCGGGCAGCATTCCCGAAGGCGGCATGGTCGTCAAGGAGAATTTCATGCCGGACGGTAAGCTGGCTGCTATCACGGTCATGTACAAGGCTGCCGGCTACGAGAATCCGGACGCGAACGGGTGGTTCTTCCTGAAGTATGCGCCTGACGGTGTGATCGAGGCCGAAGGCCCAGTACCGGGCTGCACCGAGTGCCACGGCGACGTGGCCGACAACGATTTCCTCTTCACGGCGGACGTGAAGTAGCCGTGCACCACTGCGGAGTGCGCTGGCTCTCGCTGCGCAATCCGTTTTGACGCCAAACACAACGCCTGCGGGTAGCACACCCGCAGGCGTTGTACGTTAATGCCGAATGGCCGTTTCGGGTTGCCTTCTCGCGCCAGCGAGGAAGTCACCGCGCGGTGGCTTCCTTATTGAGCCGCGTGAAGAACTGCTTCATGAGCAGTTTGGCGGCTTGGAGCATGAGGCGCTGGCCCACGCGGGCCAGGGTGCCGCCGGCTTGGGCGTCGCCGGCGGCGTGGATAGTGGTGACACCGGGCTTTTTCTCCGCGAGGGAAAAAGTCCCTTCGCCTTTCACAAAACCGGGTCCGCCGCTGCCCTCCACGATCATGCGGTAGCCGTGGGGCGGGTCACGGTCGGCCACGGCCACCGTGCCTTGGTAGCGGCCTTTGATGCCAGCCACGCCCACGTTCAGGGTAGCCGCGAAGGTGTCGTCACCCGTCGGCTCCAGCTTCTCGCAGCCGGGGATGCACACCGCCAGCACGTCCGGGTCTTGCAGCAATGCCCACACGCGGTCTTTGTCCGCTTTGATGGTGAACGTACCTTCAACCTTCATACGTTATGCCCCTAATCGCTTCGCGTGGCTTATTCCTCCTCAATCATACCGCCAACCAAGGGCAGTATCCTAGTCTCGCGTCAATGCCGCATGCTGCTGCCGGCCGCAGTAACTGTCCGCGTCTTGCGCTGAGTGGGGCAAGCCCCCACGCCCTAGAAGTCAGCTTGGAGTGCGCAATGCTACGAGACTTGCTTGCACGCTCTCGTCCTTACGCAGCCAGCTTGTGTGCGCGTGTAAATCGTGGTATAGTGGGTTCTCACTATTAGGAATAATTCTCAATACAGCGCTCGTTTCACAGAGCATTAGTCGAGGCAAAATATGGCAACGGCACAGAAAGCAGATTCCGTAAGCACCAGTTGGCGGCTTGCCAGCTTGACTAGAGGCGTGCGCGGT
>VXOZ01000257.1 GCA_009839775.1 Chloroflexota bacterium
GCACCAGCCGTGCCAAGACCTATGCCTGCGAGCAAGCTGCGCCTGCTGAGGCCTTTGCGTTCGTCCAAAGACTCCATGGGTATCCCTCCCAGTGAATTACTGTGGCCCATTCAGCCTCTCGTTGATACGGACTTGATTCTATCGGCATACTTCACGCTCGTCAAGAGGGCTCAGGACGCCAGTGAGTCATCCCGAGATATGCAAATCGGGGTTTCCCTGATCGCCCCACCTGGGGACTTACGGGGTGCACGGGAAAACAAAGCAATAGGGAACTAGGCCGAGTGGCGGCAAGTTCTATGGGAGACTATTGGCAGTGTCCATCCAGCGCCCGAACATGAGCCGGCAACCGTAGGGCTGCTTTCTTGCAGCGGTTCACTACCGGGGAGCAGCGGTTCCTTACACCCTTCGGTCTGGGCCTTCCGGTGTTCTTTAGCAGCAAAGTGCGGTTCCACCGTTGATTGCGGCCGTACTGGAAAGTGAAAGGAGGCGCACGATCGTGCGCCTCCTTTGTTCACGTCCTAGAGGACGAGCAGTATAGGCAAGTGCCTACTCTGCCGGCTCGTTGAGGATTTGGTTGGCGAGCGTGTCGGCCTGCGCCAGTGCAGAAGCGATCTCAATCTTGCCCTGGTAGGCATCGTTGAGAATCGGCCGTACCTCGGCGTTCTGCTTCAGGAAGCGCCTATAGGGGTAGACGCCCGGCAGCTTGGCCAAGTCTTCGCGCGTTTGGAGTACGGGAAGGTCCGCAACGCCAGCGGTCCACGCTTCATGGGCAAAGAGATCAAGGCGCGGGGAGACGGCCTTATTGACCTCAATCTTATGCAAGGCTACCTCAAGACCGCAGAACCAGTTGATGAACTCAACCGCGCCGTCCGGATTGCCTGCGCCCAACGGCGTGACGACCGGGTTCATCCAAGACGCCGTCGCAAACTGCCCGCCATCGGGGTGACCCGGATACCCAATCTGCCAATACTTGAAGTCGCGAGGCACCTCAAAGTACCGCAGTGTTGGGGTCGAGCTAATGTCGTAGTGCATACCGGCCTGATTGGCCTGCAGCAACTCGTGATGCCTGGGATCGGTGAGCGTGCCGCCATCGGGCGACTTGGCGCTGACATCCTCTCTGTTCCAGAGATTGAACAGGAATTGCATCGTATCGCGGGCTTCTTCGGTGTCGTATTGCGCGGTGAATTGCTCCGCGTCGTAGGCGCCGGTGCCCGTTGTCAGCACCCATGCCGCCCAACGCGCCAGCGCGACATTGTCCGGCAAGAGGAAGCCGGACACGGAAAGGTTGTCGCCTTCCCGCTTGGTCATGGCGCGCGCAGCGGCCACCAGGTCGTCCCAGTTATTGATGTCTCCGCCATTCTCGTCAAGACCGATGTCGATGAGCAACTGGCCGTTGACAACGATAGACTGCGACTCCGGACCCATCACCGGAATGCCGAAGGTCGCGCCCTCAGCCTTGCGGAACTGGTGCGAAGCCTCAAAATACTGGTCGTCCTGAATGTGCGGATACTGAGTCAGATACGGCTCGTAGTCCATCAGCAGGCCCAGGTCCCAGTGGTCGCGGGCCCAGATGATGGAGTTGAAGGCCACGTCCACCGGCGTACCGGCCGCGATTGTCGTGCGGAAGTGCTGGCGCAGGGGCTCGATGGGGTCCCTGCCCACGTCCTCCACCGGAATGCCGGTGCGGTTCGTAAACTCTTCCAGCGCCCACGGTACCAATCCGCCGGGATCGATGCGAGAAATCCACCAGTGCAGGAACTGCACAGGCACGGCTTCCTCGGCCTGCTTCATTTCTTCTTCGGCCTTGGGAGCTTCCGCTTCCTCGGCCTGCTCTTCCATGGCCGGGGCAGCCGTGCCGCCACAGGCCGCAGCAAGGAAAGCGCTGGCGGTGCCAAGTCCCAAGCCGGCGAGCAACCGTCGCCGGCTGATGCCACGGGGTGTATGCAGCGATTCCATTAAGAACCTCCTTGGTTCGGGGTAATTCCCATTCACCCACATTTTGCAGTGTGGATTATAGTGACAACACGCAACACTGTCAAGGAAGAGCGCTGATCTTGACGTTCCGTGCGTGGGTGTGGACACTGTGTTGCCAGTGATTGCTCCTTCAAATTCCACTCTTGTATCCGGTTCGGGTATAGTATACGTGTGTGCCCGAACGGCTTTCCCCTGAGATTGGCTTCCCTCTTCCACTTAGCGCCCGCTACAGGCTATGGCAAGCTCCAAGTCAAACAGCCGGACCGTCTATGCTGCCCCTGACGATGAGATTCCCGCGATCGTTGTCAAGCTTCAACGCAGGCGGGGATCTCCGGTAGTGCTCGTCGCGAACAACTGCCCGGCATTGCATAACAGGGAGAATCTCGAGTTCTTGCAGCGCCAGGCGGAGGACCTCGACCTTGATCTTACCTTGGTCTGCGGCGATCGCGCCGTACGGAGTATCGCAAGCGACTTGGGCATCAAAGCGGTCAGCTCTCTGGGCGCCCTGCACGCGCCTGAGCAGAGGGAACGCGGCCCCAAAGCTTCTGCCGCTGACGTTGCCGCGACGAAGGCTGTCAAGGCTGGCGTTGCGGGGTCTAACGTCGCAGAGAAAACCATACGCGCTACTCCCTCTGCCAGCGTCGCGACCGGACGGACAAGTGAGCGAAGGGGCAGGAGGTCACTCCCATTAGATCGCTCATTCTCTAGTGTTCTCGCCTTAGCCACGCTGATCGTGGTACTGCTGTTCGTTGTGTGGGGCGCGCTCTATGTGGTGCTGCCGAGCGCCAAGATCGAGCTCACGCCGGTGCAGCGACGCTATAGCACGGTATTGCAGTTGCTGGCTGATCCGCAGGTGAGCCGTCTTAACGCCGCAACCGGCCAGATACCGGCGCAGTTGGTGGCACTCGAAGAGACGGATGAGTTGACGATACCCGCCACGGGGAAGCGAAACGAGCCGTCCGGACGGGCAGAAGGATCGGTAGTGTTCAGCAACAGGATCTCGCAACCTGTGGTCGTACCCAAAGGAACCATCGTCCTCACCAATGACAATCGAAGGTACGTGACTGCGGCGGAGGTGAATATACCGCCTACGTCCGGCACGAGCGGCGAGTTCGGCGCGCGGCGTGTTGCGGTTGTTGCGGAGGAAGCCGGTCCTGTCGGTAACGTGGAGTCCAATGCGATTACACATATCGAGGACCAGTCACTCAACCAGCGCCTGATCGTCAACAACGAATGGCCGATACAGGGAGGTGGGGAGCGCGTCGTCACTTTCGTGACTGAACAGGACCGGCTGCAGCTCTACGAGCAACTGCGCGAAGCCCTCAAGCAGCGTGTCTGGAACCGTTTGGGAGGGGAAGTCAACCCGGCGGAGAAATTCTTCGTACCTTGGGATGACGACATAATCGTTGACACGGCAGATTACGATAGGACGGTTGGCGAAGAGGGCGACCAGGTGACGTTGCGCATGAAAGTGAAGCTGCGTGGTACCGCAGTTTCCTATGTGTACCTGGAAGAGGTAGCGCCGGTCATTCTGGCGCGCATTGTGGAGAATCAATTCGAGGCGTACGCGCTGGTTCCCGATACTGTCCAATTAGGCGAACCGGGCGATGCTGGGATAGCCGAGGGTGTGGTTCGGTTTACGCTGGAGGCGCAGAGTGACCTCGTGTCTACCTGGAACCTGGGCAAGGTACGGCGCGACCTGGCGAACAAGACGCGTGAAGAGGCGGAGGCTTATCTGGACAATCTGATGGGAGTCGGTGACATTACGCTTGAAATGGGGCCGGACTGGTACGATCGTATGCCGCGGTTGTGGTTTCGTATCAGCATCGAGGTAGTGGAACCGCTCCAGATTGCTGTATGACGTCTCCGTCGAGGAACTATGCGAGTACTCTGTCTCGATCTGGGTGAACGACGAATTGGCGTGGCTTGCGGTGACGCGCGCGTCGGCATCGCCACGCCCTTGACGACGATTCAGCGACGCTCATGGCGCCAAGACAGCGCTGCCGTGCGACGATTGCTCACAGAGCAGCAGGCGGACACGCTGGTTGTCGGCCTGCCGGTCAGTCTCGACGGGGCCTTGCACTACCAAGGGGAACGCATCAAGAAGGAGGGCGAGCGGCTTGGGAAGTCGCTCGGCATGCCCGTAGTCTTTTGCGATGAGCGCTTTTCAACAGTGATCGCGGAAGAACGCTTGCAGGCCAGTCCCACGGGCGCGCGCCGCAAGGCCCCACTCGATGCCGCCGCGGCCGCAGTGATCCTTGAGACCTACTTTGCCGCACAGCGGGAGGTAGGCTGCTCTTCGCGTCGCGCAGAACGCGAATGAGTCGTACAATGGGTCTATGACCAATCATCTGTCACGACGGGCACTACTGCGCGCGCTTCTGTTCCCTGCTACGGTTCACATTGCCGCCGGCTGCGGGTTCCTAGATGAGTCTTCAGATTCAGAATCCGCACCACAACAAGAAATCGGCGGCGAGGTTGTCCTCACGATTCCCCCTGGCAGCACGACGGAACAAATCGCGGATCTGTTGCGAGAAGCCGGCGTTATCCGCAGCACATTGGCTTTCCGCCTGCGTGCCAGACAGACCGGTGTCGATGGTTCATTTCAGGCCGGACAGCATGTGTTGCGGCGCAATATGACGGTAGACGAGGCAATCCAAGCGCTCCAGAAAGCCGAAACGCATGAGATGGTTCTCACGCTCATCGAAGGTTGGCGCCGGGAACAAATGGCGGCATACCTGCAGGCACAGAATGTGCTGAATGCAAGCGAGTTTCTTATCCTGACTGCGAGCCCGAGGCCGGAGCGCGGCTTTCTAGCGGATCTGCCGGACTCAACCTCGTTGGAAGGCTACCTCTTTCCGGACACGTACCGTATCGAGCAGGAGACGACCACGAGACAGTTTGTCGACCGCCTCTTGGACCAGTTTGCCAGCAAGATAGGCGGCGCCGTGACCGAAGGCTTTCAAGCCAACGGCCTCAACCTGCACCAGGCGGTGACCCTGGCCGCCATTATTGAACGTGAAGCGCAAGTTGCGGCGGAGCGGCCCATCATTGCTAGCGTCTTCTACAATCGGCTGCGCATTGGAATGCCGTTGCAAGCAGACCCTACCGTTCAGTATGCCCTCGGCTATCAGGACTCTGAGGGCCGCTGGTGGAAGAAAACCGTGACCTATGACGATCTCAGGGTTGAGTCGCCCTACAATACCTACGCCAACGCCGGCTTACCGCCCGGCCCGATTTGCAACCCCGGTCTAGCCGCGCTGCAGGCGGTTGCGGCTCCCGCGACGACAGACTACTACTACTTCGTGGCGGTAGGCGACGGCTCTCACGTCTTTAGCCGCACGCTGGAGGAGCACAACGCTAATGTACGTAAGTACCAGTCCTCCTAAGGCACGGACTGAACATACTGAATGAGGGCCCGATTTCTTCGCGCGAGCATTGCAAAAGCGCGTAGGTGCGGTACACTAGATTCTCTATCAATAATTCTGTATCATTTTGACCCCATACTGAGACACATTCCTGAGCAGGAAACAGTTTCCGGTTGCGGTCGCAGTTAGATGCTCTTCTTGTACTTCAACTGAGTTTGCGTATGGTTGTCTTTGACACACTACCGCCCGAAATCGAGGCCCAATGGCGTGAGTCGGTCTTGCCCGGTGAAGAGACGCTGCTGGTCGCCATGTCGGACATTCGGCATGACGGCCGCTTTGGCGTGCGCTGGATCA
>VXOZ01000229.1 GCA_009839775.1 Chloroflexota bacterium
CTGCGGTCGAAAGTCCCCAAAGTCAATACCAATTTCCCATCTATCATCAAATTCCTGGAGATCTACGCTCGGCAATGAGTTGTAGCGGTTAAGATCACCTGTCATCCCCGAATATAGAATTCTGTATTTGCGTGGGGGATCTTCCAGCCACTTCCTAATCAAAAAGCCTTCTGACTTGCACACTGAACCCTCAAATCTGATGCGTCTGCCAACTACGCTGCTATTGTTGAAGATTCGTAAACCCAAACCAGCGAAGAAAGATCTTTCAAATGTGCAGTCAATCACTTCTTGGGAATAACGTGGATTCGGTGCATTTTGTATGGAAGATAGTAAAGACTTTGGACGAGGCAGGGAGAAGGTATCTTCGGGTAGACACGGATAGAGAGCCAAGGTTCGCAGGATACAGGGCGAGGGCAGAACAGTATTTGTCTCAAGGTTGGCCCATTCAAGCATGAATTGAGGTGTAGCTTCCTGCACACCTTGAATAGCCATTCTGGCAATCTCATCTGGAGTGGCCGCTCGGGTCGAACTTCCATCTCTAACGTAAACTATATCCCTCTCTAACTTGTCAAATTGCCCCTTTAAGTAAATGGGACGCTCCTGTATAGGGATCTCAATAACGCCAACTTCTGAGTCATCTATCCGAATGATCCGATACGCAAATACTACTTGACGCTGAGTCTTTGAATTCACGAACTGGTGGAGTTTGGCGTCATCCAAGTGCTTGTTTACGCCAACGACTTTGCTCCGTCCTCCCTTAACCTCTTCCACGCCTATCAAGATATAAGCAGTAGTCCGTCGCCAAGAATTCGCAAAGGCCAGTATGTCTTTTAGTAATTCCGCTTTCTCTGTCTTGCTAGCACCTTCAAAAAGGTACTGTTTCGATTTGAAGTCGAGGGAAGTCCCTTCATCCTCATGGAGAAGAGTCTCAAGAATACCTAAGTCTAATGCCAACAGCCAGCCTCCCTTAAGTAGCCTTCAAGTCCGGTCAATGCATGCAAGTCAATTTGCGAAGTGAATAACCATATTCTCAAAGTGCCTCAAACATCGTCTACAAGTCAACGATGGTTTTGGTGTCGCCGGCGGTGAGGGCGTTCATGTAGGCGAGGATGAGGTATTGGGTGCGGAATGAACCAAAGGCGGCTTGGTCTTGGCGTTGGACGATGGGGAAGGTGCTGAGGATGTAGGCGGCGTCTGGGCGGGAGATGCCGTAGAGGTGGAAGTAGCAGGCGTCGAGGCGGGCGCGGAGGTGGCGGCGCTCTTCTTCATCCCAGATGAAGGGCGGGCCGGCGTAGCCGAGGTCGCGGGCGAACGGGGCCAGGTCGTGGGCGGTGTATGTGAGCTTGAGGACGTGGTCGCGGATGAGGGCGCGGGCGGTGGTCTCTCCGAATTTGCGGTCGTAGGCGTCGGGGGCGATGACGGGGAGTTGTTCGACAACAAACCAGTTTAGGTGCTGTCCCTGAACTTTCTGGCGAGCAACGTAGTCAAGCGCGAATGAATTAAGGCAGGCTGTCCACAGCCAAGCGTTATGAGTGTAACGGTGTAAATCACAGGAATCTGGCATTAAGAGCGGTAAAGTATTGCCAAATCCTGAGCGAGGCACGATTGAGGCAATCATGGTGCGAACATTGGTTGGGGCAGTTACGTCCTTGAAGCCTACTGCCCAGCTCAACTCCTGCGGCCATTCGATGTTTTCCTCATAGACCCAGAACTGAGGATCCGGTAGCCAATTGGGGTCTGCATGCTGTTCAAGAAGGGAATCCCGTGGCTGGGCGGGGCGGTTCAAGTTCTCTGGGTTTACTACGACACTCGCGGCGCGGTGGTCGAACGCCTGCACCATCTTCCCTTCATACAGTGGTAGATAGAGTTCCTTGCCGCGTTGCCAGCGGTTGCCTTGGACGGGGTAGAAGCCCTCCTCGTCTAATTGCGCGGCGGTGCGGAAGAGGTGGGAGTCGTTGGTCATATCGAACATGCGCACGTACTTGACCGGCCAGGTTTTGCGTTCGGTGACGTCGGAGCGGTCGACGAGCACGGGGTGGCGGGCGTAGATGGCGCGGGTGATGTCGGCGTCGCGGCGGGTGCGGAAGACCGGGGCGGTGCCGGTGTTGGGGTTGACGCGGGCGAAATCGTCCGGCGTGAGCGGGAAACAGCGGTCGTCGTCCTCGATGGTCTTCTTGTCGTGCAGGAAGAAGGCGCAGGCGGTCTCGTCGAATTGCCGCGCCGTGCCGCCGACGATGAGGGCGCAGAATTTGAAGCGCGAGTCCACGTCCGGGAAGAACGGCGGCAGGTCGGTACCGAGGCGGCGGTTCTCGAAGTCGAACAATCCGGCGACGCGGCCGCGGGTGGAGACGGACTGGAAGAATTTGGCCGCGGTCTTGTCGGCGTAGATGCCGGACGGGGTGAGCAGGCCGACCAGACCCTCGGCTTTCACCAGGCGCAGGGCGCGCTCCACGAAGAGGGAGTAGAGATTGACGTCACCGCCGCCCAGCAGGGGGTAGTGGCCGGAGGCGCGCACCAGTTTGCCCAGGCCGTCGGCGCGGGCTTTGGCGGCGTCGAAATCCGCCGCCAGGGGATCGCCCTGGGCGCGCAACCCTTTGATGGCCTCGCGGCGCGCCGCCGCGGTGGGCGCGCGGGCGAGTTCCGGCGCGCGGGTGGCGAACCACTCCACCTCCTGCAGCTTGATGCGGTCCCAGGGCGGATTGCCGATGACGGCGTCGAAGCCGCCGGCCGGACGGGCGTCCTGCCACTGCGCCCACACGCCGGGGAAGGCGACTTCCCAGTGGAGGAAGGTCTCCCGGTCGGCGATGGTCTTGGCGCGCTGCCAGAGGGTGGTGAATTCTGACGCGGAGGTGGTCTCGGCGCCGGATGCAGGTTGCGCGCTCGTGCCGTGCGAACCTGCGCTACCGGAAGATGGCGCGGCTTGCGGTTCGTCACTCCGGTGAAAACCGGAGTCCAGGGATGCGGAGGCAGATGGATTCCCCCTCACCCTAGCCCTCTCCCTCGGGGAGAGGGGACTTTCAGCGCCAGATCCGTCAGCCTGTGAAGAGAGAGCATCCGGACCATGCGCCAGGAGCTTGAACGGGTCACCATGATGTCGATCTAGAGTCTCAAGCAATGGTGCTTCAAAGGTTTCACGCTCCTTCTTCTTCATGCCCGCTGTCAGCCAGCGCAAGCCACAGAGCACGTCCAGCAGGCCGCGGAGGTCGGCAGTCGTCTCTTCAACCTCGACGAATAGCGACGCCGACTTTCGTACCTCGGATACATCAGCATCGGAGAGTAGCTCAATGTTCTTCATGCCCTCGGTGGCGGCTTCCGCGCCAGACACGGCGGACTGAACAAAGAAGCCGCCTCTCTGCCTCAATTCTCCCACTGCCTCACTGACCCGCAGGCCGAGTAAAGAATCACCGCAGCGCAGGTGGTGGTCCAGAAACGAGAGCGGCGCGCCGACGGTGAAGCTGTGCAGCCAGAGCGCAACCTTGGCCAGTTCCACGGCCAGCGGATTCTTGTCCACGCCGTAGATGCAGCGCTTCAGCACCATGCGCCGGATGATAGCTTGGTCGGTGAGTTGGGCCGCGTCAATCGTCCAGCGCGACTCCTCCGCCCGCCGTAAAATGTCCTGCCGCAGGGCCGCGATGCGCGCCACCAGAGGCGAAACGTAACCGTCGTCCAGCCACGCCGGCACGCCGGGCACGTATTCGACCAGGTCGGCGATGTAATCGGAGAGGAAGTCCACGGCGGTGACGAGAAAGTGCCCGCTTCCCATAGCCGGATCGAGAATCTTTAGGTCAAGCGCGGCAACCGCCGGGTCGAGGGCTTGTAACTCCCTGAGGCGGTCCGCTTTAGTGCGCCGGTCGCGCTTGAGCTGCGCCGCTTTGGCTTCAAACGCTTGCAGGCGCTCTTCCACCAAAGGCTCCAACGTCTTTTCAACAATGAGATCAACCAGTTCCTGAGGCGTATAGAAGCTGCCGCTGTCCTTGCGGGCGTAGGGGTTGGGCCGCAGCGTAAGCGCGCCGTCAGCGCCCGGCACCGGCTCCCGCTCCAGCAGCCGCTCGTAGATGGAGCCAAGCTGCTGGACGGACATGTCGCGGTAGTTGACGAACGGGCGGGACGCATCTGCTTTGGGCACGGTGCGCGTGTGACTGAGTGCATAGATGATGGGCGCGACGACGGCATCCGAGAGTCTCACGGATTCCAGCAGCGGCGCGGCGTCCGGCGCGAAGAGACCGCCGTTGTAGGGCGGCAGGCCGATGGAGGGATCGCCTTGGTCGATGAGCATGAACAGATTGGCGAGGCGGTTGTAGTAATTCGCCGCGACATCAGAAAAGGTATCCCGCGCGTCCATCCGCGCCGCAATGTGGTCACGCACGGGAATGCGCAGGCCGTAATCGTCGTAGCGGTCGTCGTTCACCGGCAAAAGGTTGCGGTCCTCGGCATAGAGGATGAAGAGGAGCCGGTAGAGGAAGATGAGGGCCGCGTGGCGAGCGGTAGCCAAGTCGTCGGACGTTGCTGCATTCCCAGCGCCTGGGGCCGCCAGGGCGGCGACCAAACGCGGGAATACATCGGTGAAGACCACCTGCGAGAGGTCTTCCGCCACGCGCTGCTCATAGCGCCGCCCCTCGGCGATGGCATCTTCAAGGAAAGTGGTCGTGGCGCCCGCCTGCGGCGTGAAAGCAGCGCGCCGGAAGAGGAGATAGAAGGCGCGGAGAGCGTCAGCGTCAGACTCATCCGGCTGCAACAGGGCGTGCAGGTCGGCCTCATAGAAGCCGCTGGCGCGGGGACGGGCGCGGAAATCGTAGAGCCGCCAGACAGCGCCGTTTGTCAGGATGCCCCAGCGGACGTGTCCACCGGTGGCGCTCTCCGCCGTTGACAGGTACCGGAGGATCTGGCCGTGGGGCGTGCCGCGCTGCGCTCTGTCTTGTTGGTCGCGGTTGTCGAGAGGCAGGCCGTAGCGTTTGCTCTCTTGTATGACGAGCGCGTCCTGATAGCGGTCCGCGGAGCTCTGGCGCGCGTTCGCCCGGTCCTTGGCCGCCGCGTCGGCAAAAAGCAGGTGATCGGGAATGTCCTCGTTGCCTCCCGATCCTTGCTGCGGCAGGTAGTCGCCCCAATCCAATAGGCCAAGAATGGGGCGAATTATGTCTAGTTCGGTGGCGGCTTCATTGGGATGGTTGGCGTGGTTGATCCTGCTGAGTATGGTGCCAAGGGACTGTCGAAACTCGCTGAACCTCTGCGGGCTGCGCACGGACTCCTGCCAGGCCTCAGTGTCCTGAATGCCTTCGGTGAGGAAGTACTGCGTGAAGAGTTGACCGGTCATGGCGCTGCTTTCAAATTCCCGTCAAGCCTTGCGGGCACAAGGCGGGAGAGACGGAAATCAGGTTTAGGGTTAAGGCTTGGTTCACTCATCTGTATGAGGCCGTTGACCGTATGCCTGTGTCACTGCTTTTGGGGTCGTGTCTTATAGATCCAGAACAGATTGCCGAGGACGATGGCCGCGGCGAGGGCCCAGAGGGCGGTGCCGAGGTTGGGGTCTCGGGTGAGGCCAATGCCCAGGCCTAGATAGAAAACTACAAATGCCGCTACAAAAAGCACGACGTGGGCGACGGTCTTTAGTGCTCTAGGCATGATCTTGATTAGATCTTCATTGAGGCAAGCTACGAAACGTCCTCATCCAGAC
>VXOZ01000047.1 GCA_009839775.1 Chloroflexota bacterium
GACATGGGCTTCCAGGCCCGCGTCATCGAGATCAGACACGGGGTCGATCTGATCGAACTGCTCAGGCCCTGGCTCGACGCCTCCAGCATCGCCTACATGCATCTCGCCGACAATCTTGTCGGTCGGCAGGATGCGATGAAGAGCGAGTATTCCCAGTTCTACGCCAGTGAAGGGGCGAACCTCATATCGGGATTGCTGGAGTATGTTGTGACGGGCAATTCCACGCAGGTGTTCAGGGATCTCTATCAGAAGCTGTCACTGGCCGAAGATGCATTCAAGAAACACGTCGAGGTGATCACGACGGATTCCAGAACGTCTGAATCCGTGCGGGACAGGCTCAAATCCTATGCCGAGATGGACAGCAGGAACTTCTCGAACCTGCAAACCAACCTGAAGCAGGCGCTCAACTGGGCTTCTTTCCCCGAAATGTGCAACATGCTGGACAGCGAACCCGAATACGTTCCAGAGCTTCTGGCACCCAGAACGGATGTCTATATCCGCTTTCCGATCAACGACCTGAAATCCTTCCCCGGCATGGTCCGCGCCATCCTCGGAGCCATCGTCTATTGCGTCAACGAAAGCCGGGACGGTATCGAGCGTTTGATGATCGTGGACGAAGCCTACCAGGTCGGTCGCCTTCAGGGCTTCGAACTGATCCGCGACACCATGCGCAAGCGCGGGCTGCACCTCATGCTGATCTTCCAGTCCACCGGGCTGCTCGAACAAGCCTATGGTAAGGAGAGCGTTCGCGCCTGGAACAATTCCGTCGCGGCCCGCGTCTTTGCAGGCACGGACGATGTGGATGACCAGGCCGTCATATCGCGCATGATCGGCGAATACACGGTCGATGTCGAAAACCGCTCCACTTCCACCGGCATGCGCGGCTTCGGCATCGGCACTCCCAACGATAACAGGACGAAGAGCATCAACCGGCAACGGGCCAGCCTGATGCGACCGGAACAGGTGCGCAAGCTGGAAAAGGATGCCGTCCTGATCTTCTACAAAGGCGAGGATCCGCTGATCTGCGGCAAGGCTCTCAGTTTCCGCCGCGATGAATGGCAGCACGTCACGCCATTCAAACCCGACAAGGCGAAGAAGAAAAGCTATGACGGCAGGAAGCGGGCCGGAGACGGGAAACAGCATGCAAAACAGAACCGGAGCGGCAACAGGGGGGTGCTGACGAAGGCCGCGACACCGAAAGGGCCGAACCCCAGGCCGCGCGCGAAGCCCTGACCGGGCGCGGGCGCTGGCCGGATGATGATGCACCCTGCGCACCAATCCCTGTTGCTCTTCGCAATATCCGGCCTGCTGGCCGGCGCAGGCGTTCTGATCGAATTCGTACCCCTGCCCGTTGCCTACCTGCCCTTCGCCATCGCTCTGGTGCTTGCCCCTTCCCTCCCCCATCCGCGCCTTGCTGTTCAGGCTCTTGTGGCGGGTCACGTCCTCTGGCCCGCGCTCATTGGCGGATGGGGCCTGATCCAGCTTGGCATTCACCCGCTGGCTGCGGCAACCGGCGGGGTCACCATGGTGATGCTGGTGAGCGCTGGCGTCGCCTGGCTGGGGATTGGTCTGTCCGCGCTGCTTCTGGCCGCCCTGCCGGTCTTTCCAGCCAATCCGCTTCTGGTCACCGGGTCCATCCTTCCCGGCGCAGGTCTTTGGGGACTGATCGCCCTGCCCTTCTGCGTGACGCTGATCGAGATACAGCGTGGGATCGGGGCGCGTTCCGTGTTGCTGCTGGTTTTGCTGATCCTGCCGCGTCTCATACTGCCATGGGCCGATTATTCAGCGCGGAACGAGAGCGAGGTTGCGGCTTACGAGGAAATCGACATCTCGGGCGATGTCGCGCTGACCGAGTTGCGACACTGGGCGCGGATCATGGCGCATGTCGAGGACGGCGATCACATCATTCTCGGCGAAAACATCTTCCCGCATGATGATTACGCGGCGATCTTCTGGTGGTGCCATATGGTGCGGGAGCGACGGATTACGGCGTTCATAGGTGTGCAAGGCAAGACAGGTCTGCAAGGCAAGACAGGTCTGGGCGAGGTTTGGCAATTCGATACAGAGACATGTCCGGAACCCCAGCCGGTCTACCGGGCCGCACTCGGAATTCCGATGGTCAATGGAGGCTGGTGGCCACAGAATACCCATGTTGCGCGGGTCGCTGATGCTGGCGCGCCCGTGCCGGAGCCGCATTGGCTGATCTGCTTCGAGGCCTTCAGTCTCTGGCGATGGGTCGATTTGGAGTTGGAAACCTCAGAGCAAGACAAATCCCGGCCCGTGGTGATCCTCGCAAATGATTACTGGACCGCGCCGTTTCCAACCACCCTTTTGCGGCGCAAGGTAACGAGGCAGTTCGCGGCGCTGTTTGGGGTTGAGGTGTTTCATGCGGATCGGGGACGGACGGTTTTGAAGGGTGCTTTGCGCCTAAATTGATTGGCCTTTGGCAAGATTTCAACTGACATTTGGTAACCTATGCGTTACCAGATATTTTATGATCAATCTTGTTGTTTATATTACCGAGGAAGGAAAAGCTCCGTTTGAAGATTGGTTCAACAAGCTGGATGTGGCCGCAGCTCTAAAGGTGAGAACTGCGCTTGCGCGGATCGAATCCGGCAATTTCGGCGACATAAAACCAGTCGGACAAGGCGTTTCAGAACGGCGCCTCACATTTGGCCCAGGCTATCGCATCTATTTCGGCCAGGATGGAGACAAGTTCGTGATCCTGCTTTGCGGTGGGGCAAAGAAACGCCAGTCAAAAGACATCGAGCAGGCCAAATCACTTTGGGATGATTACAAAATCCGAAAACGGACAGGAGACAGACATGCCACTGACCAAAAATTTTAAAACCACAATCAAAGCACGCGCCGAGCGGGATCCCGAGTTTCGCGTTGGTCTGTTTCGTGAAGCTGTAGAGGCGCTGCTCAGCGACGATCTCGAAACAGGTAAAGTGTTGCTCCGTGACTACGTAAACGCCACTATCGGATTCGAAACATTGGCTAAAGACATGCAAAAAGATCCCAAAAGCCTGATGCGCATGCTCAGCGCCCAAGGCAACCCTCGTGCAGAAAATCTGCTCGGTATGGTCGCACGACTAAAGCAACGTGAAGGCTTGTCTTTCGCACTGTCTCACAATGGCGGGTTTCACGCATAATGCATCTTAACAAAACGCTATGACCGACACCCCTGCCAAAACAATTGATGACACACCACTTCTTGACGCAAAAAGTGACAAGCTTGGGTTTGGAGATATCGCCCAACATTTGGCCAACGCATTTCTTCAAAATGACTTGAGCCGGGGATTTGTTGTCGGCGTCGAAGGTGCCTGGGGTTCAGGCAAATCCTCTCTGGTCAATATGGCGTTAAAAGAATTCGAGGAACGAGAAAATGGCCCCCGAGTAGTAAAGTTTGCCCCGTGGTTGGTAGGCAACCGGAATGAACTTCTGGCGCAGTTCTTTGGCGATCTTGAGCCGGTCATTGTCGCAGAAATGCCTGAATCGGAAAGAGACAATACGAAGAATCTACTCCGGCGTTATTCACAGATTTCCTCTGGGTTGGCCGCACTCGCCGATTTAGGTGAGTTGGGCGGGATTCCTCATTCAGGCAAAATTGCAAAATTGTTGAGGCGTTTCGGCCAAAAAACATCAAAGCTTTCAGAAACTTCACTGGCAGACCTCAATCGAAGCCTTCGCAAAAAGCTCAAAAAACTTGAACGTCCCATCGTTGTTTTCGTGGATGATCTGGACCGCTTGGATCCCTCGGAGGTTGCAGAAGTGCTTCGCCTGATAAAAGCGGTCGCCGATTTCCCAAATGTCGCATACATTCTGGCCTACGACCCCGAGATTATTGCAGAAAGCGTGAAACGGGCGCTCGGTATTTCGGATGGCAGATCCTACCTTGAAAAGGTCATCCAGGCCTCTTTCAAAGTTCCAAGTGCGATGAATTTTGATCTGCGCAACTGGTTGCAGGATGAAGTGAACTCGTTGATTGAAGGAGCGTCACTGGAAGAAATCGCGAGAAACCGACTGGCTGCTGCCATTAGCCAATGGTGCAACGAATACTTGGAAACACCGCGTGATGTCGTTCGTGTAGTGAACGCATTGAAATTGAATTTCATGCCCGTCAAGGACCACGTGAACCCAGCCGACATGGTTTTCTTGCAGATCATCCGGACAAAAAATCATCTTCTCTTCAACTGGATTGAGCGTTACGTATCAATTCTTTCAGCGATTGGCGATTGGGATAAATTTATACCCGAAGATGCCGAGCGCGCTAGAAAAGAGCTTCTGGATATCATTGAAAAAGAAGGCGAAACCCCATACCTCCTCCTTCACGCCCTGAGCGAGCATTTGCCCAGATTCAATGTTGCTGTAATACCCGAGGAGGGCGACAAAGACTCTGGATGGTTCTCAATAAGTGGCACCCCGCAGTCACAGCAAATTGCCCAATTTGACTTTGAAAAACGATTGGCCAGCCCCAATCACTACAGCTATTATTTCTCTTTTTCGCACCCTTCCGGGAGCCTCAGCGACAGCGAAGTTGAGCAATTCCTGATCGCTTGCAAAGAAGCGCCAGAGAAAGCCGTGGCCCGCTTCAGAGAATTGATTGAGAAAGAACGCCCACAAGGTGGATGTCTTGCCGAGGTGCTGCTGGATAGAATTGTTATTACCGCCACGAAAGTTTCCCCCGACCAAGTCGAAGGCCTGTTTGATGTGCTTGGAGAAACAATCGACGAGTTGATCCCCTTTTTGAGGATTGCCTCCAGACGCCCTCCGTTCATGAATGGGAATCTCCAAAAGGTGTTTGGCCTGATTATTAATCAAATCACGGGAGAAACAGCAAAATCTGAATGCCTGAAAAAGCTGTTCTTCAACGCACGATCTATCGCTTGGTTGACCGCCATTATCAGGGAAGCGACGCTTGAACGCCGAAGCGATAATCGCAGAAGCAAACCAAAGGAGGACCGTCTACTGTCGGAAGAAGACTTCGAAACGATAAAGGGAATCTATCATCAGCGCCTGTCGGGGGCTACTCCATCGGAATTGCTTCAGGTCCCATATTTTTTTAACCTTATGTATGCATGGCGGCAACTTGGATATGTCGAAAAGTCTCAACAATGGGTTAAAAAGCAAACAGAAAATGACGAAGGATTTCTGGAGGTTTTGGGCAAGATGATCAGTTGGAATCAGCCTTCCGGAAGCGGTGTGCAATACATATTTCAGCTTGAAACACTAGATGACTTCTTTGGTGGTGTATCCGAAGTTGAAGGCCGATTGAAACGCATTGCCGACAATGAAAACAGCTCGGATGAATTAAGAAATAAAGCCGAGGACCTGAGGACAATTTTGGAATCGCGGGTCGCACTGGAGGAGGGACGCGGAGTTTCAAGAAGGGTGGAATGAAGCTGGCCGAGAAAGTCCCAGAAGCAAGCTGTGGGGACATTGACCATGCCATACCGCTGCGAGCTGTATCCCCATTGGCCTGAAAGGCGCGACCCCGGAGGCCTTGGCCCGCCCTCTTTTCCGCCGCACGTCGCCGTTACCCGGTGCTGTTGAAAAGCCCGTTGTCGGCAACGAGGTCGCGGTAGAGGAGGTTCCGTCCGACGAAACGGGCGACGGTGTCCCGCATCTGGCAAAGCGTGT
>VXOZ01000163.1 GCA_009839775.1 Chloroflexota bacterium
GTCCTCCCAGGCCTGCTTCTGGTAGGTCTGGATCGGATTCGCCATCTCCATGACGAAGCGACCGCCGGGGCGTAGCACCGCCGCCACGTCGTTCAGCACCTTCTGGTCTTCTGCATCGCTTTCCAGATAGCCAAGCGCCGTGAACCAGTTCACAACCCCATCGAACGCGCGGTCGAACGGCAACGCGCGCATGTCTCCCTGCACGAGGTTGACGTCCAAGCCGCGCACCCGTGCGTCCTTGTACGCCTGCCGCATGAGCACGTCCGAGCGGTCCAGCCCGATGACCGAGTAGCCCTGGATAGCGAGATGGATGAGGTGGCGGCCCTGGCCGCAGGCGAGGTCGAGCAACGTGGACCCCGGCCGCAGTTCCAGCAACCGCTCGATGGCCTCTACCTCCGGCACCGTGTAGCGGTCGCCGGTGAGATCGGCGTAGGTCGCCAGATAGAGTTCATCGAACCGGTCGCGGGACGTTGGGCCCAGTGCACCCATGTAGTTTTCCTCTCTACCGAACGGAGATGCAAGGTCGAACTGCGCTACGAACTCATTTGTTGGTCAAGTCTTGAGCGGAGTCCGGAAGAACAGCTTCCTTCAATGCCCTCTTTCCAAATACGCAGCCCAGGGGAGAAGCTCTTCATCATAGGAGCCTCAATTTCTGCCGCCGGAGGCACTCTTCTCTAAGGATACTACGCCATCACTCTGCACGTCTTTCCCTCTAGGCCGTACCAAGAAGGACTTCCGTGTACGGTAGTTACGTGCCTTCAAATCTTGCTGAATCCCCTGGGCAGCGTCGCACGGAAAAGGTCAGCAGGTTAAGATAGATAGGTGGTGGAGGACAGAGCGTATCGGATTGTGCAATGGTGCATAAGGTGAGTGAACGGATGCGTTGCGCGGAAGACGAATTCGGTCTATGAAAACTCAAACAACGCTCTTTGGCCTGTTGGGTATAGTTGCCAGCGCTTTAGCCTCGACGGTGTTATTGGTGCTGGCGTTCCCGCCGTATGACTATTGGTTCCTGGCGTGGGTGGCGCTGGTGCCAATGTTTGCGGTCATGGCGCTCCCCACGCCGCGACCGCGGGCCGCCCGCGCCGCGGCTGCCCTGACCTACGTGCTCTACATGGGCGTGCTCCTGTGGCAGGCATTTCCACCCGGCCTTACCTCCCGCGCGTGGCGGGGCAGCGACTTTCCACCCATCCTCTTCCTGGATTCGCCAGCGCTGTTCGTGAGCGTGATCCTGCTCCCAACGCTCTTTGTGCTTTTCTATTTTGTACGCGTGCCGTGCGGTCCGCCGGTCGCGCTGGCGCAGGTAAGACCCTACTTCTGGCTCCTGCCGCCGGCCGTGTGGACGCTGACCGAGTACGTGCGCTACCGCTTGCAGCTTGGGCACATCTGGGGAAATCTCTTCACGACGCAGCACACGGTGCCGGCGGCTATGGTGATTACGCGGCTTGGCGGCCCGTGGCTGCTCACGTTCTGCATCGTCTTGGTGAATGTCCTTCTTGCGATTGTCCTTGCCCGCCTCCTGGCAAAACGCCCGAGTCCCATGGCTGGAGCGACCGCCTTGGCTACATCGCTCATCGTGGGCGGCGTACTGCTCGCGACCGCCGCGCAGTCGCCTGCCGCGCAGGAACAGAACGGCCCGCAAACCATTGAGGTGGCGCTCGTACAGACGGGCCTGGACATGTCAGACTACTTTGACCGCGGGGTGGAGCAAGGTGCGCGCGACTACTATGGCTTGGCGTGGAGCGACGTGGAGGAACTCACACGCGAGCAGGCCCAGGGCGCGGACCTCATCGTCTGGCCGGAGGCCACGGTCTGGCGCGACGTGCAGGCAGACGACGAGGCCCGCGCGCGGCTGGCAGCCTTTGCCCGCGAGATGGACGCGTATCTCTTTGCGCCCTATTTCGTGGATACCGATCCGCGCGGCTTTCGCAATGAAGCGGTGCTGATTTCTCCGCAGGGAGAGTTTCTCGGCATGTACGCCAAGAATTATCCCATCATCTACGTGGGAGAACAGAGCGTCACCGGCGGCGAGCATCCGGTGTTCGCCACCTCGCTGGGAACGTTCGCCACGATGATGGCGTACGACTCAGACTTTCCCGACGTTGCCCGCAAACTTACGGCCAATGGCGCGCAACTCATTGCCGTCACGAGCCACGACTGGGTGGAGATGAGCCCCTTCCAGGTGGCGGCGAGCGCCCAGCGCGCCGCTGAAAACAACGTGACGGTGGTGAAAGCGGATTGGCGCTATGGCAGCGCGGTGATCCTGCCTAGCGGCGAAATCATCGCCAGTACGTCACCATTGGAGCCGGCCCGCACGGTGCTGCGCGCCTCGGTTCCCGTCCCGGCAGCTTCCGGTTCCCTCTACACACGCACCGGCGATTGGTTTGCCGGGCTCTGTGCAGTATTGGTCGTCGGGCTGCTAGGCCGTTTGCTTTGGGCGCGGCGCTCCGCAGACCGCTAAGGAGGTTTCGATGGGCAGCACCACCCTCACCGGCAAACAGAGCGACTTCCTCAAGATCGTGGTGGCAGCCGCCGGGCGCGGCGATTTGAACGCGGTGCGAGCGTTTGTCGACGCCAACCCGCGCTGGCTGCATACCGTCGGTTCCCACGGGCGCACGATGCTCTGGGAGGCGGCGTACCGTGGCAAACTCGCGGTTGCCGAATTCCTGGTCGAGCGCGGCGCCGACATAAACGCCAGCGCCTGCCACTACAGCGAGCACTACGTGGAGATTAGTTGCTACTGCGTCGCCAGGGCCAAGCAGCGGGATGCTATTGCGGAGTATTTGCTGGCGAACGGCGCGCGTGTAGACACCCACACGGCTGCCTATCTGGGTGATACGGCGGCGGTTGCCGGCTTCCTAGACGCCGATCCCTCACTGCTTGAGCGCACCAAGCCGCAGCACGACATGCAGAAGACGGAGGGCTCGCGCTTGGTCTTTGATCCCATGTCCAACGACTGGGCCACACCGCTCGTGTATGCGGTCAGCGGCGGCTCCACTGAGACGGTGACGTTGCTGCTAGCACGGGGCGCGGAGGTGCGCCGGCACAGCGGCCGCCTGCTCGGCATCGCGGTGGGCCGCAGCCGCACTGACCTCGCTCAACTGCTCTTGCAGCACGGCGCAGATGCCGGCCTACTCCCGCTGGCTGACCCGTCCCAAAATCGAGAACTAGCGGAGTTGGCAGTTGCCTACGGGTACGACGTCAATACTGGCCGTCCCGGTTGGCCGCCCTTGGTGGTCGCAAGCCGCGGTGACAAGGGAGAGCATCCGGAGAAGATTCAAGCGCTCCTGGAACTGGGTGCGGACGTGAACGTGCGCGATTACAAGGGCAAGACTGCGCTCCACCGCGCCGCCACCGCCGGTTTTCTCGCCAGCATGGAGGTACTGCTGGCCCACGGCGCAGCCATCGATGCTGCCGACGAAAAGGGCGACACGCCGCTCTGCGATGCCGTCCGCGCCGGTCGGGTAGAGGCGGTGGCTCTGCTGCTGGAAAGGGGCGCCAATCCATCGGCAGCAAATGGCAAAGGCGACACGCCGGTCACGGTAGCAAAACGCCTGCGCAAGACGGACGCGGCTGAGATAGCGGCCTTGTTGACGTGAACTGAGCAGTCTACGCAAGAGTCGTAGCTACTCCCGCACTTTGTCAACAACTCGTACTGAATTGTCTCCCTGGACTCCGGCTTCCGCCGGAGTGACGCTCTGCAGCTATCCTAACTCGCCTCCGTAACGTTCCAGCGCCGCCAGGATGCCGTGCTCGGTGACGTCGGGGGCGATCCAGTGGGCGATGGCCTTGAGGTCGGGGTGGGCGTTGCCCATGGCGATACGCAGGCCGCATTCCTGGAGGAATTCCACGTCGTTAGGCCCGTCGCCGATGCCGATGATCCGTGCGGGGGTAGTGCCAATTAGACGCGCGTAGCGGTGGACGGCGGTAGCCTTGGTGCCAAGTTTGTGGGTGACATCCACGCCCCACGTTCTACCGGGTTCATATGGAAAGCGCGTCACGTGCACGGGCCGCTCCGGGCCAAAGAGTTCCTCAAAGCGCGGCAGGTCTGCGGTGGGCACCGGCAAAACTGTAACGCGCGTGATGCGCCAGTGGCGGATGTCTGCAACGGCTTCTACTACGCTCGTGTCGTCAACAGCCGAAAAAGTATAGTCGGTCTGCGCCACGGCGTCCAGCAAGGTTTGAGCGTCCTCGCGTTCTAGGAAGATGCAGTCGAGCGTCTCCAAGGTCTCAGCACGAAAGATGCGGGCGCCGCCGTCGGCAACCTGCGGGCCTGTGAGACCAAACCGCGCCGCCATGGCGTTCACATAGTGGAAGTCCCGGCTGGAAATGAGTCCCACGTGACAGCGCTCCGCCACGGCGGCTAGCCCAGCGACCACCGCAGCCGAGGGCGGCACCCCATAGGGCGCAAGCGTGCCATCGATGTCGGTAAGCACGGCGGTGTACTGTGGCGACGCAGGCATCACGCGCTCTCGAGCCGACGGCTAGGCATCAGCAACCTGCCGGACCGCGTGTTCCAGGGCAACAATGAAGCGGTCAATCTCGACCTGTCCCATGGGTGTAGAAAGCGCCCCCAGGCCCTCTTTGGAAACAATTATTCCGGCATCCATCAAGCCACGATGCAGGCCCCGCATGCGCGCTTCCGTTTCCGGTCCTTTGGGAATGCTGCGGTAGTTCACGATAGGTGCATCCGTCGGCACCACGAGAATGAGCGAACCGGCGCCGCTGACCTGGCCCGGTACGCCCGCAGCGGCAAACACCGCATTCGACCGCTTGCGCAAGTCGTCGCCAAGGACTTCCAGACGTGCGTACTCCTCCGGGGTGAGTTGGGAGAGTGCGGCATAACCGGCGATCGCGGAGAGCGGATTGCCGCTGAACGTGCCGCCGGAGGCGAGCACTGGCGGCCCTGCCGTGGGATCGAGCAGCGCCATAATCTCGGCTTTGCCGCCCACCGCGCCAATCGGTAGGCCGCCGCCGATAATCTTGCCAAAGACCGTGAGATCGGGGTCGCCGCCGAAGCGGGCCGCGCCGCCCTGGCAACTCACGCGAAAACTGATAACCTCATCGGAAATGAGCACAATGCCGTAGTCACGGGTAATCTCGCGGAGAAACGCGAGGAAATCGTCCTGCGGCAGCGGAAAGCCCGCGCGGTTGCAGAGTGGATCGTAGAGCAGCCCCGCGATCTCGGAACCGTGCTGCTCCAGCAGGCGAATCACGGATTCTTTGTCGTTGTAGGGCAGAGTCAATACGTCGGACTCAACCGAGTCCGCCAAGCCGCCGCTGCTCGCCACGCTGTGGGGGGCTTCCGCCGGACCCCATCTATCCGGCTGCGAGGAATAACTCACCTGCACGTAGTCATAATAGCCGTGGTAGAAGCCCTCGAACTTCGCGATGCGGCTGCGTCCCGTAAACGCCCGCGCCAGCTTGACCGCGAGCATTATCGCTTCGGAGCCGGAATTGGCAAAGCGGATCTTGTCCAAAGAGGGCACCCGTTCCACGAGCAGGCGGGCAAGCTCCAACTCCGGTTCGGCCGGTTCGGAGAAGGCTGTACCGCGCTGGAGTTGGTGGAAGATGGCCAGGTTTATTACCGGGTTGGCGTGACCGTGGATGAGCGCGGTCATGTTGTTGAGGTAG
>VXOZ01000252.1 GCA_009839775.1 Chloroflexota bacterium
ATCTATCTCTCCTAGAGGTCCCAGAAGTGGTTCTACTGAGAGGAACCGAATCGAGATTGGCGCGTCTCTTAGGTGCTGTATCCTCGCGATCGCTCTGCTGTCCTCGACGGAAACGCCGCACCAGATATGCCGCGGCGCAAGAGTAGATCCGTATCGACGCCGCAAGTAATCCCTCATGAGGGAACTGCGCTTGGTGAGTATCTGGAAGACATGCCAATCAGCCGTCTCCATAGTATCGAATATGCTATCGATGAATTGTGTTGGAATATCTTTGTGGAATAGGTCGCTCATCGAATTCACAAAGATCATTCGCCGCCGTTTCCACGAAAGGGGTTGGTATAGCCGCTCCGGGCGGAGCGTAAGATCGAACCCTCTCTCATAGGAATGTCCGGGGGTCCCACGAAACCGTTCGGCAATGCGCTCAGCGTAGCAGTTATCGCAGCCTCGCGAGACTTTGGTGCAGCCGGTAACGGGGTTCCATGTTGCGTCGGTCCATTCGATTGCAGATTTGTAGGCCATACGCAATCCTCTTTGCGGCAGTATATCATAGCTGCCAGAGCAAGAAATTCAGTCGGATTGATCCTTGGCAACCTCTTTACGGCCGAATCGTGTCGAACGGAGATATAGGCATGTTACTTAAACGCAAAAGCACGCTGGGGTGCAGCGTGCTGCTTACATGCTTTTGCGTTGTGTGGTGGCGGGGGTGAGACTCGAACTCACAACCTAGGGCTTATGAGTCCCCCGCTCTGCCTTTGAGCTACCCCGCCGATTGAGCCTGCGCCGGTCACGTGCCGATTCTACGTGCTTCCGCAATGACGGATCCCCTCACCCCCGTATCATCCGATACTGTGTATCGGCATACGGGGCAGGCTCTAACCCTCTCCCCAAGGAGAGGGAACAAGAGCGGAGGTGAACGCCTGCCGGAATCACGTTGAAAGGTGCTAGGCTGGCCTGCTCGAACACTTGCTTCGCGTGGAGCGTCCGACTGGCACAGACAAGTGGGCCCACCTGGATTCGAACCAGGGACCTTCTCCTTATGAGGGAGCAGCTCTAACCGCTGAGCTATGGGCCCCAGCCACGCTGTATCACGTCATGCGCGTGACTCACTTGCATTATACGAAGCCGTTCCCAGCAGCGTCAATTGTGACGGGCAGGAGAATTAGTAGATATAGGCCATAACCTTGAAGACCGCGTACCCGCGGTGGACGTCAACGGACGCGCCTTTTTCCAAGAGAGACTACCGCGCTGCCGCTGATGATTTTGCAAAGTTATCCCGTTTGGTAGAGGATTCCAAAGAGGAAAGCGGCCGGCATCCGGCACAATCCCTAACGCGCTGGCAAAGACACCGCACGCTAGTCGTCAGCGCGCGGCAAGTGGCGAAACGGTGCGCATGGAGTCGGGCAGACCGCGCACAGCACCTTGCGCTCATGCTGACAAAGCGAGCGAAACGGGCATATTGGCAAGGGTCTGTGCGTAGCAAGCGATTATAAGAGGCAAAGCGACCGGGAAATGCCAAGATGGAACCTGTAGAAACGCTCGTCTCATTCGTGGCCGAACTGCGGTACGAGGACCTGCCGCTAACCACGGTAGAAGCGACCAAGAGGCAGATCGCTGACGCTTTAGCGTGTGCCCTGGCTGGATCGGCGGCGCCCTTGACCCCGGAAATCGTGGTGCGTCACGTGCAATGGGGCGGCGCGCCCGAGGCGACGGTGCTTGGATACGGCCACCGCCTGCCCGCGCCCACGGCGGCCTGGCTGAACGCGGCCATGCTCCACGCCCACGACTTCGACGATTCGCACCGCGCTTCAAATCAGCATATCTACGTGACGCTCCTGCCCGCGGCGCTTGCTACCGCCGAGAGCCTTGACCAGCCGCTTGCGGGACGCGACCTCATCACCGCCCTCGTCGGCGCGGCAGAGTTGCAGATTCGCCTCGGTCTCTCCGTGCTGCCCCACATGCACGTGGGTTGGCTGCCAACGGCGGTCTTTGGCGGGCTGGGCGCGGCGGCGGTCAGCGGGAAACTGCTCGGTTTGCCAGCAGAGGGTATCGCGCACGCCGTCGGGCTGGCGTACGCCCAGGCGCAAGGGAACCGGCAGGGGCTACTGGAAGGAGCTATCGCCAAGCGCCTGACACCGGCGTTCAGCGCGCGGGCGGGGGTGCATGCCGCGGCTCTAGCGGAAATTGGCATCACCGGCCCGCGCGCGCTTACCACAGGCGCCTTTGGACTCCACGCGCTCTTTGGCGGCGGCAAGGGTGACGCGGCTGTCCTCACGGCAGGACTGGGCGAGCGCTTCGCCGTGGACGACATCGCCCTAAAGCCGTACCCGTGCTGCCGGGCGGCGCACCGGCCGATAGACATGGCGCTGGAGGCCAAAGCGCAGTTGCAGCCGTTCGATCCGGCAACCCTCGCCGCCGTGGACGTCTGGCTGCATCCACGCGCACACGCGCTGATCGGTCAGCCCTTCCGCATGCGGCAGAATCCACAGGTGGATGCGCAATTCAGCGCGCAGTGGACGGTGGCCTTTGCGCTGCTCCACGGCGCGCCCGGGCTGGCGGACTTCGCACCTGAAGCGGTGCGCGCAGCGACGGAGGTACAGTCGTTGGCCGAGAGGATTCGCGTGCATCGCCTCCCCGACGCTGCACCCGGCACGCATGAGCGCCTCACCCTGCGGCTGCAAGACGGGAGACAGGCAGCTATCACGCACACCGACATCAAGGGCGAGCCGAGCCTGCCTCTGACGCGGTCGGAGCGCAAAGAGAAGTTCCTGACATGCGCCGCATACGCCTACCATCCACTGGACGAGGAAACGGCAGCAGCCATCTTTACCGATCTTGAACACATCGAGGAGCAAGACGATATCCGTCCGCTCAGCGCGCAGCTTTCACTCGACCCCAACGATATGCCTGCGTGCCAGTGAGTCGGGTCCGTTTGCTGTCACATCCGTCGCAGAGGCGAGTAAGATGGTACCCAGGGCGGCGAGCGAGCGGCGTTCCGTCTGCTGCGAGAAATAGCACCTAACAGCCTTGCAGAAGGACGATAGGAAGAGTCCCTGGGAAAGAAGCGAAAACGGCACCTTGATGAATAAGGAGTTGGAAATGAACGCACTCGACGGGCGGCGGGCGTTAGTTACCGGCGCGGGCATTGGCATCGGACAGGGCATTGCGTTGGAGCTTGCCCGCCAGGGGGCGGCGGTGGCGGTGCACTACTATGCGGATAGCGTGGCCGGCGGGCAGGAGACGGTGGCGGATATAGAGAAGAGCGGCGGCGTGGCCATTCCCATAGAGGCTGACCTGACCGACGTTGCCGCGTGCCGTCGCGCCGTGGATGAGGCCGCGACGGGTCTCGGCGGTCTCGACGTTCTCATCAACAACGCCGGTGTCACCGTGGAGACGCCGTTTGGGGAGACCACCGAAGCGCACTATAACCTGATGTTCGATCTGAACGTGCGGGGGTATTTCTTCTGCGCGCAGCAGGCGCTGCCCCACATGCTGGCGCGCGGCGGGGGCAGCATCGTCAACATCTCATCAGTGCACGGTTATGCGGGCTATCCGCTGCACGTGGCGTATGCCGGTACGAAGGGCGCCGTAAACGCGCTGACCCGCACGCTGGCAATCGAGCTCGCGCCGCATGGTGTTCGCGTCAATACGATTGGGCCAGGCCTCATCGAGGTGCCGCGCTACTTCGACAATCCGGCATATACCACTGAGAAAGGCGCCCGCCAGGTGCCGTGGGGACGCGTGGGCCGGCCTGCGGACATTGGGAAAGTAGCGGCTTTCTTGGCATGCGACGAAGCCGATTTCGTTACCGGGCAAGTGATCTACGTGGATGGCGGCACGACGGCGCAGATGGCATTGACTCCGGTTGAGTAGACTGGATCGACACTAATCCCCCCACCCCGGCTTTCTCCCTAGGAAGAAGGTCTTCCGGCTGCCGGCCTGGGTTGCCAGTGTGGTCGATAGAGAGGAAGATGGATTCCGCGCCCCCCGCGCGGGGGCGAGCTTGCGCGGGAATGACGAAAGCGAGCCCCCTTCGTCCTGAAAGTAGAACAGACAATGCAGTGTAGCAATAAGGACAGAGCAGCAAAGAAAGTATACGAAAGGCAGCGGCAGTTATGCCCAAGGGAGAAAAGAAGAGCGTTGAGGAGCCGTCGCCTCGCATTCAGCACTACCGCCGCTTTGCGTGGGCGTTGATGCTGCTTTGGATCTTCGTATGGAGCATCGTGGGGGTGGGACCTTGGGTAGGCATCCCCGAACTCCCGCAGGATAGTCTGGTTGTCCACTTCATACCGGTGGGCATAGGGATTGCCGGCGGCATTGCGACCCGCCGTCATCCGCTGGCGGGCGGCGTGTACTGGCTGATTGCAGGCTTCCTGCTCTCTTCACTGCTCGTTGTGCGGATGCAGAGCGTTGCCGACATGCTCATCTGGTGCTTCGCGGCGCTTCCCGCCCTGGTTACGGGCATTCTCTTCATCGTCAATCTGACGCCGGAAGAGCGCGCCGAGATACAGAAGCGCAGGCGGTGAGGCGTCAGATCGGCATTGAGAATGGTTCCTGAGATAACACGCTCACTGGTGTGAGGCGCGATGCATTCCAGGCTGTCTTTTACGCGCAAGCGCGCCCCCGTGTGGGGCGCGGAATCCATCTTCTCTGCACCGCGCACACGTGGTCAGAACGGGGGACAAGCCCCCGCGCTACGCTTGTCTAGCCAAGCAGCGTCTCTTGCACGGCTGCTGCACCGCCCATCGTGGCTGGCTCCACCACGCCGAGGCGTTCCAGCCGTTTGCTGGCTGCTGCCATGGCAGCCTGCACACAGGCGGGATCGATGGGGATGACGGCCGGATCGTCGCGGTGCTGATAGACCCACTGCAGCACGAAGTGGCGAATAGTATCGGTGGATGCCGCGCTCTCGGGCAGCGAGAGGTAGTGAGTGAAGCACGCGCGCAGCGTTTCCCCGAGCGCCGCTTCCGTTGCCGGCCCCAAGGTCTCCCGCCCCAGCATCTGACCGTTGCGCACGAAGAATAGGTGTACCTTACCCGGCGGATCCGCCGGATAGATCAGCAGGATGGTGTGTCCGGCAAACCCGCCCGAGAGCGGGCGGTGGTGCGCGCGGAGACGGCGCAGAATTTGCAGCGCCCCAACAGCCGCGGGAGAATCGCGGTCCTGCCAGTGGTCCACGACGGCTTCCGGCCCCTCGGACAAGAACTGAAAGACGAGGTTTGCCTGGTCTTGCGCCGCAAGAGCGGCTGTGGCGTCTAAGAGGCGCCGCGCCACGCGGGCATTCCAGCTTGCCGCCGCGCGGTTGCGGTAAGGCCCAAAGTACGCTGCATCATCCGGCCGCAGCCGGCTGCTCGTCTGCACCTTTATGCCGGCCTTCTGGCTGCGCCACACGCGGACGTATGGCTGTAGGGGTCGGTACTGCTGCTGTACGTTATAGACCGGCTGCAACTCCTGAATGATCTCCGCTTCACGCAGCAGCGCCTCGAACTCGGAGCCCGTAATCTCGACGTCAATGCGGTCAAGGCGTTCAATCATGCCATCGAAGAGCCGGTCGGGGTTGGAGAGGTGGCTGCGCACGCGACGCTGGAGCGACTTCGACTTGCCGACGTAGA
>VXOZ01000322.1:0-5338 GCA_009839775.1 Chloroflexota bacterium
GACCAAGGCAACGCAGACGAACCCCACCACCGGAGGCACGAATCCTATGCTCATAGCCCACGATTGGAGCATGCCCCGAAAAAAGAGTTCTTCCGCCGGCGCATTGAAGAAGAGGAAGTAACCATCTTCGACGAGGTGGGCGCGCCGGGACGCCAAGCTGTGAATGGGCCAGTAGCGGGCGCGAAAGAGTGTACACGCCGCGAATGCCGGGATGCCTGTGCCCAGGATGAGCGCGAGGTCTATGCCGGTCAGGCGCCATGAGAGCTTGAGAGTCTCAGCCCCGCCCGCAAGGGCATAGGCCCAAATAAGAGCGACGATTGCGAACGGAAGAAGCCGGACCAGGACATCTTTGCCGACCCAGCGCAGCGAGTCGTGCGCCGTGTGTAGCGGAAGAGCAGGTGTCCGGTTCATGTGGTTTCACGTTGGTAGCTATGCGAAAAGACTTGGCTGTTCGTTGTCAGCGGCCTCACTGCTCTGCAACCCCAAGTGCTCATACGCCGCAGAGAGCACTACTCGTCCGCGAGGTGTCTTTGCCAAGAAGCCTAGCTGCATGAGGAACGGCTCGTAGACATCCTCTAAGGTCTGCGCCTCGTCGCCAATGGCCGCAGCCAGAGTGTCGATGCCCACCGGTCCGCCGCCGAATTTCTCGATGATCGTTGAGAGAATCGTCCGATCCACGGCGTCAAGCCCAAGCCCGTCGATCTCCAGGCTCTCCAAGCAGTCTTCGGCCAGGGAGGCCGTGATACGCCCGTCACCTTTCACCTGCGCCCAGTCGCGGATGCGGCGCAGTAGCCGGTTGGTGATGCGCGGTGTGCCGCGGGAGCGCGCAGCGATCTCGTTAATGCCGGCTTCATCGATCACTACGCCCAAGATGCCTGCTGAGCGTTCGACGATCATGCGCATCGCGTCAATATCGTAGTATTCCATGTGGAAGTGCGCGCCAAAGCGGTCCCGCAACGGAGAGCTCACCAGTGCCAGTCGCGTTGTTGCCCCTAACAGCGTGAAGTGGGGCAACGAGAGGCGGATGCTGCGCGCCGCCATGCCCTTGCCCATGACGATGTCTAGGGCAAAGTCCTCCATCGCCGGATAGAGGATCTCTTCCACGGCGCGATGGAGGCGGTGCACTTCATCGATAAAGAGAATGTCATGAGCACGGATATTCGACAGAATGGCGGCCAGGTCGCCCGGACGCTCGATGGCAGGTCCGGCGGTCACCCGGATGTTGACGCCCATTTCCGTGGCCAGCACGTTCGCGAAGGTTGTCTTGCCTAGCCCCGGCGGGCCATGGAAAAGGGTGTGGTCGAGCGGCTCCTGCCGTTGCTTGGCGGCAGTGATCGCAATGCGCAAGTGCTCCCGCACCTTGTCCTGCCCGATGCACTCGTCCAAAGAACGTGGACGCAAAGATTGGGCGACCTGCGCGTCCTCCGGCTCCTCTTGCGGCGCAACCAGACGGGTATCGGTCATATATTCGTTCCCTGCCGATGCACTTTATGCGCAATCTGCATTTTACGGACTATTCTATCGCTTCACGGTCATTGGACAGCCTGAGTGCGATCCCATAGCGGTGCGTCTCAACACCTTTGCCAACCCTTGCTATGTCCCCAGGTGTCGCAGCGCGGCTCCCACACGCTCTTCAACCGTCGTGGCGGCTTGTACCTCCTGGTGAGCAAGCGCATGCGCAATCTCTGCCGTTGAGTACCCGAGCGCCGCCAACGCGTCCGCGGTTTCATCAGGGGCGCCTGTTGCCTCATCCGAGGCGGCCAGCTTGCCGCGGAGTTCGAGGATGATACGGCTCGCGGTCCGCTTGCCCAGACCGCTCACGAGCGTGAGTTGCCGCAGATCCTCTTGCTCAAGCACTGAGGCAAACTGGTCGGGCGCAAACGTAGAGAGAATGGCCAGCGCGAGCCTGGGCCCAACACCGCTGACGGTCTGTACCTGATCGAAGAGCGCTGCTTGCCGCTCACTAGCAAAACCGAAAAGCTCGAGCCGGTCGTCGCGCACCAAGAGTCGCGTCGCGAGCCTTACGGTACTTCCTACCGCCCCAACTTCCTGGACGACGTTGCTCGGCACGACAACGCGCAAGCCAATGCCACCAACCTGAATCGTGACGGACTCCAGGTCGCTGCTGACCAGTTCACCTTGGACAAAAGCAATCATGTCTGCGCGAGAAGCTGCTGGGCGGTGCGCATGTGGGCGTGGCAGATAGCTACGGCGAGAGCGTCGGCTGCGTCATCGGGTCTGGGCGGCTTTTCGAGCGCGAGCGCCATGGACACCATGGTCTGTACCTGTCGCTTGTCAGCCCTTCCATACCCCACCAGCGCTTGCTTGACCTGAAGCGGCGAATAATCGCTCACGGGACAGCCGGCCTCGGCTGCCCGCAATAATACGATTCCCCTTGCTTCACCTACGGCAAACGCGGTCGTTATGTTTTGATTGAAGAAGAGTTGCTCCACGGCAACCTCATCAGGTGCGGCAGTCTCAAAGATTTCTCCCAACTGACGATAGATTGAAAAGAGACGATCGGGTTGGCTGTCTTTGGCCGGCGTTGTGAGACAGCCATAGGTGACAACGGATAGTTGTGGCGTATCTTCGATGACCCCGTAACCGAGTCGAGCAGTACCGGGATCAATGCCAAGGATGCGCATGGGGTCTTCCTTGCCTGTGCGCTCCGACTTCGTCGCAGACGTCGGCTTTGTCGCAGATGCCGACTTTGTCCCAAACCCCGACTACGATGAGTACGCAACCATCATTTCATCGGTGAGTTCGAGGTTCGTGTAGACTTTCTGGACGTCATCCAGGTCTTCTACGCTTTCGATGAGGCGCATCGCTTGGGCCGCCTTTGCGGTCTCGGGCTCCGACATGGTCTTGGGGACACGAGTCAACTCTGCACTCTCCACCGGGTAGCCACTCTCTTCCATGCCGCGGCGCACGGCCTCAAGTTGCTCGATGAGGGTGATTACGACGAGCGTCCCATCCTCTTCTTGTACGTCTTCCGCGCCGAACTCGATAGCTTCCAGCATAGCCTCATCGGGATCGCCGTCACTGAGTTCGATGATGATCTGCCCCCGCGTGTCGAACATCCACGCCACGCTGCCGGTTTCACCCAAGTTGCCGCCCCCGCGTGTAAGTACGTTGCGGAGTTCCGCGACAGTGCGATTGCGATTGTCCGTCAGCGCTTCGATGAAGAGTGCCGCGCCTCCGGGCCCGTACCCCTCGTAGTTGATGTCCTCCAGGCGGGCCGCATCTTCTAGCTCGCCGCTGCCGCGTTTGACCGCGCGCTCGATCGTGTCGGCGGGCATATTGGCGTCTTTCGCTCGTTGCACGGCCAGACGCAAGCGAAAGTTCGTCTCTGGATCACCACCGCCGTCCCGGGCGGCCACGGTGATTTCCCGCCCGAGCTTCGTATAGAGCTGCCCACGTTTGGCGTCGTTGGCCGCTTTTTGGCGCTTGATTTGCGCCCATTTTGAGTGTCCTGCCATGCTAGCTCTCCTCGTCAACGCGCAGCCCGGCACCAAAAGTTCGCCGGGTTTCAAGAGCGTTGAGAGTGCGTCTTTTGTGCCTAAAACCGATGTCAGGCAACCACTGCCATTATAGCACTTCTACCGCTCTTGGCCGGATGCGGGCGGGCAGGTAGCTTTCCGAGAGAGGCGCGTTTACTATGGGCTCGGCGCGGACGAGTGGTGGGCGATTGTTCCGCGTGGCGCTAGCGGAAACTCACTAGGCTGCGCTTCAGCGTGTCAAAGTACTGCATCGCCACGCCGGTGCCCAGTGCGACACAGATGAGGGGACTGTCGGCAACGTAGCAGGCGATGCCGGTTTCTTGTGTAAGCAGTCCGTCGAGATTGCGCAGAAGGGAGCCGCCGCCGGTCATCACGATGCCGCGGTCAATGATGTCTGAAGCGAGTTCCGGCGGCGTTCTTTCCAGTACGTCCCTGACACACTTGACGATGATGGCGATGGTCTCCTGAATTGCCTCTGTGATCTCGTCGGACGAGATTGTGATGGTTCTTGGCAAGCCTGCCACTTGGTCTCTGCCGCGTACTTCCATCGACAGCGGCTGTTCCAAAGGCAGGGCGCTGCCGATTGCAATCTTGACCTCCTCGGCAGTGCCTTCGCCGATCAAGAGATTATAGTGTCTCTTCACATAATTGAAGATCGTCGTGTCAATGCGGTTGCCACCGACACGTACCGACTGACGCTCCACAATTGCATTGAGCGAGAGAACGGCGACTTCGGTTGTGCCGCCACCAATGTTCACGACCATGCTGCCACTGGCGGAGGATATGGGCACGTTTGCGCCCAGGGCGGCGGCAAGCGGTTCTTCGATGAGGTAGGCATTGCCGGCGCCGGCCGAGATTACGGCGTCGTGCACGGCACGCCGTTCAACGCTGGTGATACCGGTCGGCACGGAGACCATGACGTCGGGCTTGAAGAAGCGCACGCGACCGCAAACACGACGGATGAGGTGGCGGATCATCTCTTGGGTCACCACATAGTCCGCGATCACACCTTCGCGCATGGGTCGCACCACGGCTATGTTGTTTGGCGCTCGCCCAATCATCTGGCGCGCTTCATCGCCAATGGTTTCTACGCGGTTGTCGTCGGTGGAAACGGCGACGACCGAAGGACCATTAATGGTGATACCCCGTCCCGGTACGTATACCAGCACGTTAGCCGTTCCCAGATCGATGCCGATCTGCTGCGTTCCGAACATCTCCCTAGCTATTCCATTTCAATTTGCGCGCCAAGCGCTTTCAAATCCTCCGGCAGAGACTCGTAGCCACGAAAGACGTGTTGCATGTCCGTCACACGTGTGGAACCTTCAGCAGCGAGGGCCGCAAGCAAGAGAGCAACACCTGAGCGGATGTCCAGAGCGCGCACCGAGGCCGCATGCAAGGGGGTGGGACCGCGAATGTACGCTTTCTCACCGGATACCTGAATAGCGGCTCCCATTTTGCGCAACTCTTCAACGTACGTAAAGCGTGCTTCGAAAACACGCTCGTGGATGACGCTCTCACCGGTAGCCTGCGTGAGCAGCGCACAAATCTGCGGCTGCAAGTCGGTGGGAAAGCCGGGAAAGTGAATGGCTTGCACTTCCACGGCTCTTAGAGGATAGTCCGCAGACACTCTTATCGGATCGTGCGTCCCTCGTATGGTAACACCACTCTGCGCAAGTTTGTAAAGCAAGGGCTCCAGGTGATCATAATTGGTATTGTGGATAGTCACGTCACCACCGGTAATGGCGCTCGCTAACGCGAACGTACCGGCCTCATGGCGGTCCGGAATCACGTCCCATTCTGCGCCGTGGAGTCTCTCTACGCCTTCAATTTCAATGGTA
>VXOZ01000322.1:5348-5607 GCA_009839775.1 Chloroflexota bacterium
ATGGTATTGGTGCCGGCGCCGTGGATGCGCGCTCCCATTTTATTCAGACAGTTCGCCAAGGCGACGACCTCCGGCTCGGAGGACGCATGACGTATCACACTCGTGCCTTTGGCTAACGTCGCGGCAAGCATGAGATTCTCCGTGCCGGTATGACTGGGGTAGTCCAGGTAGAGCCGCGCACCGTTCAGCCGTTTGGCAGATAGGCGATAGTCCTGCTCTTGGGTCTCTAGTGAGGCGCCCATGGCGGCGATGCCAAGCA
>VXOZ01000217.1:0-236 GCA_009839775.1 Chloroflexota bacterium
ATCTTAGTAATCAGCATCCTCAGTTGCCACGGTGAGTTCACGGATACCACGCCCGACGCGCGGGGCGTCACCGTGGCCGCGCTCCGGGAAGCGCAGCACGAAGTAGTGGCCCAGCGCATCGCCGAGGGCGACGCGCACATCCGCCTCATCGACGGCACAACCATCATCGGCCCCAACGATGCGGCTCTTGTTCCCGATGGCACGCACCCCAGTGACTTATACCCATCGTACCCTGC
>VXOZ01000217.1:246-5579 GCA_009839775.1 Chloroflexota bacterium
ATGACATCGGCATGCACCGCATCGCTACTCGCATTGCGCCGGTACTGCGGGAGATGCTGGGACAGTAACTCTCTAGTCAGGTGTCCAATCCGGTAAGTGGCTACCGGCCTCATTTGAGAATTTTCCGGCAGGTAACCGCTATACGGAACATAGGTGACAGCGGCCGTTTGCAACAGCGGAAGAGTGGGAAAGCGGGAGAATGGAAAGCGAGATTACGATCAACAGTAACCGGCGTATTGCACTTCTCATAGACGGTGACAATGCCCAGCCGTCCTTATTGGACGTTCTCTTGACTGAGGTATACAAGTTTGGCGTTGTGCCGATAAGGAGAATCTACGGCGACTGGACTAAGTCTAATATGAAAGGCTGGAAGGACGCGCTACAGACACACGCAATACAGCCAATTCAGCAATTTGCGTACACCAAGGGCAAGAATGCGACCGATAGCGCGCTCATCATCGATGCGATGGATATCCTTGCCGATGGAGTGGTGGAGGGACTTTGCATCGTCTCGTCAGACTCCGACTACACACGCTTGGCTACCCGTGCCAGAGAGAAGGGGTTCTTCGTAATGGGTATCGGGATGAGGAAAACACCTTCAGCCTTCGTAAACGCCTGTGAAACTTTCATTCACACAGAGAACCTCGGAGTAGCAGAGCCGTCAAAGAAACCCACGCAGCCACGGGCCGACAAGGCTGAAGACGAGAAAGCATCTACTGCAGAGAGCGCTAGCCGAACCTCTAAACCGCTAAAGCTACTACTCAAGGCAGTACAAATGACCCAGCAGGATGACGAGTGGGCCTTCCTTGGAACGGTGGGTGCCTACCTGCGGCAATTGGATCCGGGCTTCGACCCTCGAACTTACGGAGAGAGCCAACTGTCGAGTCTTGTCCGTAAATTCCCCAAGCATTTCGAAGTAAGAGAGGAGAAAAAGAGGGGCGGTACTACCGTGATTCACGTCAAGATCATCGGTTAGATCCAAATGTGCCATACTTTGGGAAAACCGCACTCAACCACAAGACGACACACTGGAGGCACAGCATGGCAACCGAGACCAAAGTCAGCACACACGCCATTGAACCGCTGGTAACCGGCCCCGTAGCGCAGGCCCGGCGGGTTGGCAGAGGCCCCGCAATCTGGCTGGCCGGCGACCCGGAAGACCTTAAGCCCTGGATGGACCGCGGCGCCGCCGGCATCGTCACCAACACTGTCGTCCTGAATGACATGGTCAAGAAATACGGCCAGATCAAAGACGTGGTGCAGCGCTACCTCGACATTACCGACAAGCCCGTAGTTGTCGAGGTCGACGGCCACTCGACGGCTGAGTTGATGGACGTCAGCCACTTCTTCACCCGCATGTCCGACCGGATCATCATCAAGATTCCCTGCACCGTGAACGCCCTCGGAGCATTCCGTCGCCTGGCGGAGGAAGGCATCGAGACCTACTGCACCACCGTGTTCTCACTGCCCCAAGCCGCCGCCGTGGCCCAAGCGGGCGCGACCCACGTCCTCCCGTTTTGCGAGCCGGTGAAGCAGATGGGCGGCGACCCCACCAAGCTCGTCCGTGAGTGCGTGCGCATGTTCGCGGGCTGGGAGAACCGGCCCTACGTCACCGCCGCCCTCGTCCGCAGCGTCGACACCGCCTACGCCGCCCTCCGCGACGGCGCTGACGGCATCATCATCTTTTGGACCACGTTCCAAGAGATGATGGAGCATCCCCTCACTGACACGTGGAATGAGACCTTTATGGGCGAGTGGGTCGCCATGCACGACGCCAGCCTCCTGGAAGGTGTCCCCGTCCGGCTTGACTAGGATGCGTGGGCGTTTTGTTGTCATGCCAAACGGAGCGCAGCGCAGTGCCGCTCTTAGCGCGGAATCTCGTGTGCTGAGGCTATAGACTGCGTAGAGCATAAGTTTGCGCTATGCCTCGTCTGTTGACAGAGCCTAAGTATCGACTTACTCTATCCATACAGAACTCTAGACAATCGGTCACACAATAATTATATGTGTGGCAATATAATTGCATTGAGTCTGCCCAAAGTGCGGGACGTATGGGATTGTCTACCGAGCGGATTCAACCTAAGCCGGTCGCTACAAACTTACATAAGAGAGACAAAATGTCAAAGCTCAAAGCACTAGCTGGGCTGGGAGTGATGCTCTTAGCGCTGATGCTCACCGGATGTTCAGGTGAGCCAAGTCCCACGGACACGCCGGTAGAGGCGCCCACAGTCGCGGTCGCTTCTACTTCAGTGGTTACACCCACGCCGGTTGCAGTGGATACGCCCACTCCGGTTGCGCAAGTGCAGGAGGGCGCGGCGCTCACGACGCGGGAGTATGCGGAAGCCCTAGTGGAAGCCACTTCCGGCTTTGAAGAAGAGGGTGACGATAAGATTGAAGCTGCGTTCGAGGCCCTCTTTTCCGGCGATCTCATTTCTGAAGACGTACTCGAGCGGATGTTTACGCTTGAAACCAGCGAATCCTGGTCGGAGGATGATGTAAAGTTCGCGAGCGAGTTTGCGAAAACGCTCCTGCAGGCAACCACAGCCGTCTATGACGTCATCCTGAAGGTTTTCAATGAGTATCTCGACGAAATGGCAAGCTTGAAACCCCCGGAACACCTATCCGATCTCCACAGCGCCTTCATTGAAGCGTACCGGGAATCGCTTCGCTTCTTTCAGGAGTATGTGGAATCTGTGAAGAACACTGACACGGAGATCAAGGGCCCAGCAGACTATGCCAACTTTCAGGAAATAGTCAACTCCTTGGAATCCGGTCCGCTTGACCCAGAACTGCAGCAGAAGAGTGATGACCTTGCGGAGCAGGCTGAACAGGCATGCCTGGAGCTTAAGGAGCAGCTTGAAGCTGAGTTGGAGCGTGACGTCAGCATTTGCGAATGACAGTGGACGGGGCGCGCGAGCGATCCCTCGCGGCTACAGGTATTTGGTAGGCGCTCCGATGATTTAGGGCACCGGGGGCCAGAGGGGCTCGCTAGATAGACTGGCCTGCGGGTCAGGGCGCGCGGCTGGAGATATGATAATGCGTCCCATGGCGGGCGCAGAATTGGGGCGTTTAACCGGCAGCCCCAGAACAGTGAGGCTGTCAGATGCTCAAGCGTATAGCCCCCAGGGATCTAAGACCCATCCCCGCCGTTGCCGCTACGGTCTTCTTAGCCCTAGCTATCTTCGCCTGGACCGAGAGGACGGTCGTCATAGATCCGGAGGGGCTGGCCGTTCCTTACTGGCCCTGGAAGCTGTGGCAAAGCGTCCCGCTGCTGCTGGGGTTCGGCGGCGTTTGGTGGGTCTGGCTGAGCACGCGCCACGTTCTCTGGGTGCGCAGCCTCGCGCTGGGCATCGTCGCCTTGGTTGTGCTCGCCAATGGCTACAGCGGCCTGTTCGGCGACTATTGGGATGACGTGTGGCGTACCGTCAACCCGCTGTTCATCGGTTCCTCCAGCGTGGCGGCGGTGGCTCTGTGGCGTTGCGGCTGCGCCGCGGGGCGCGTGGGCGCGGTAGTCTCGGCGGCGCTGGGCGCGCTCGTCTTCGCCAATGGCTACTTTATCAACGACGAGGTGCTCTGGCAGATACTGAACCCGGCGCGGATGCTTGCGGCACTGGCCTGGGCCGCCGGCGCCAGCCAGGTCAACGTTGCCGCACCCGATAATGGCGAGCCTCCGGGTGCCGGATGAGATTGCAAACTCGCGCCTTCATCGGGTAGGCCGCAGTGTATCATAGGGTCGGCAGCGTAGGCGTTCTCTGCGACATTACAACAGATCCCCAGCAATCAGGATGAGATACATGCCCGCCATCGATCTCCACCTGCACACCACCGCTTCCGACGGCGCATTCTCGCCCGCGGATCTTGTGCGCATGGCGTTTGAGGCCGGGCTCGACTGCATCGCCATCACCGACCATGACAGCACTGACGGTGTGACCATTGCCCAGGAGGCCGGGCAAGGGCTCGGTGTGCGCGTGATTGCCGGCATCGAATTCAACACCATGTGGCACGACCAGTCCGTGCACATTCTCGGCTACTTCGTGGACACAGAACACCCGGAATTGCAAGAAGTCATTGCGCGCCAGCGCGACGGGCGCCTCTACCGCGCGCAGAAAATGATTGAAAAACTGGCGGAGCTCGATATGCCGCTCGAATGGGAAGAGATTCTGGCAGGAGCGGACGGGGGCGCCGTGGGACGCCCACACATTGCGAAAGCCATGCTCGCTCAGGGCTACGTGAGCGCAGCCAACGAAGCCTTTGACATATTCCTTGGACACGGCAAGCCCGCCTACGTAGAACAGCCGAAACTCACACCAAGTGATGCGGTCATGCTCTTGCACCGCGCCGGCGCGGCAGCCGGGCTTGCGCACCCGTACAACGTAGAAGGCGCGGACCAGGTGGACCTGGACTCATTGGTACCGGAACTCGCGGCTGCCGGCCTCGACGCCATTGAAGCGCACTACACCGGCTATGGGGCGGAGCAGCGTGCCGACATCCTGAGCATGGCCGCGCGCTTCGACTTGATCCCCACCGGCGGCAGCGATTTCCACGGCGGCGGCATCCTACCACAAGCTGAACTGGGCGCTATCCACGTACCGGTAGAGTCGCTCCAATCCCTGGAAGCGACAATCGAGCAGCGGGCCCTGGCTTAGATTGAAACGTACCGCCAACCAGCTAAGAACCGCTACCATTACAGAGTAGCTGCTTGCCATGGAAGGGTTCCAGGCAACGCAGGTGGTAAAGTAGAGAGCAAAAGAGATGATAGGGTGAGATTTCTCATCCATTCCAATTGAGCCGTCGTCCAGCCTTCACGGTAGAGAGATGAGGGAAGCCGCCATGACAGCCACGACCGCCAGCAAACGCGTGACATTAGACGATCTTGAGTTGAGCCCAGGTAAGTACGTCCGCTTGCAGCGCCTACTCTACGGCTACGGTCCCGGCAACGGCACCATGATGCTTCTGCCCGTAGACCACGGCATAGAGCACGGGCCGGTGGACTTCTTCGACAATCCCGCCGCGCTCGATCCCGATTACATCTGGCGGCTGGCGGTGGAGGGTGGCTTCTCGGGCGTGGCCCTGCAATACGGCAACGCCCTAAAGTACATGCGCCCGTATGCCGGCCGCGTGCCGCTGGTGGTCAAACTCAACGGCAAGACGAATATTCCGCCCGACGACGATCCTATCAATCCGCTCAATGCTACGGTCGAGGATGCCGTGCGTCTAGGCGCCGACGCCATCGGCTATACGCTCTACATGGGCTCGTCGCGCCAGGATGAAGACTTTGCCCACTGGCGGAAGGTGCGGCAGGACGCCGCGCGCTTCGGCATGCCGACCATCTT
>VXOZ01000404.1 GCA_009839775.1 Chloroflexota bacterium
CAAATGTGCCCATCGTGCATAAGCCCTTGCCGGCAGATGATCCCAGGCGGCGGCGGCCCGACATTTCCAAAGCACAAGCGCGTTTGAACTGGACCCCGCAAACCTCGTTGGAGGAGGGGGTGGCGGAGACTATCGCCTACTTTCGTCAGGAGCTCGAAAGGCAACCGGTGTAGTGAAGACGTTCGCTGCCGGCTTTCTGCTATTTCCAATGGGGGTACTTTGCATCTCCTGGCAAGAATCACTATCCTATTCTGGGGATGGCTGGGGATCAATAGGAGTGAAGGAGTGTAACAGGTGAAATTTGTGCGCTATCAAGACGGTTCGCGCCCGGCATGGGGCATCATCGAGGGGAATTCGGTTATACCGGTGCTTGGCGACCCATTTACGGGTTGGACGCGGAGCAATAAGTCAGTCGCGCCGTGGGACCTACACGTACTGCCGCCCGCAGCGCCAACGAAGGTAATCTGCGTTGGACTAAACTATAAGCTCCATGCCGAAGAGAGTGGTATGGAAATACCCAAGGAACCGATGCTGTTCTTGAAGCCGCCAACGGCCGTGATCGGCCATGAGGAAGGTGTGATCTATTCGCATCTTACGACGCGGCTGGATTACGAGTGCGAGTTGGCAATAATAATCGGCAAAACGGCGCATCGCGTTTCGGTCGATGATGCGCTCGGCGTGGTAGCCGGATACACCTGTGCCAATGACATCAGTGCACGTGACTTGCAGCAACAGGACGGGCAATGGGCACGGGCCAAGGGCATGGACACGTTTTGCCCGCTGGGGCCGGTGCTGGTCAACGAAATCGATCCGGTCGGCTTGCGGATCCAGACGAAGCTCAACGGCGAGACGAAGCAGGATAGCAATACAGCCGACATGGTGTTCAAGCCCGACTTCATCGTTCACTACGTTTCGCAAGCGTTCACGCTGCTGCCCGGCGACGTTATCATCACAGGGACTCCAAGCGGCATTGGCCCGATGCAGGTCGGCGACCGTGTGGAAGTTCTTATCGACAATATCGGAACGCTCGCCAACCCGATTGTGGCGCCGGACTAGACCTGTATGAATGCATCGGCGTCTGCGGACGTCCGGTTGAGCATATGGCAGTCGATTCGGAAGTCTCTTCCTACCGGGGCGCTCTAGCGTGCGGGGATGAGGTATCCGTTTCGGCTGCAGCGCTTAAGGTGAGGCGTACGCTCCCCGCTCTGCCGGTGCTTCAATGACAGCACTGCGAGCAGCCTCTTCGCTCTTGGCAGGGACCCTACCACGCTCCGGCTAGGCGTTCTTGCTCGTCTTCAAGCACAGGTAGATCATCTTACTCCACGATCACTGGGATTCGCCGGTCAATTGCAGCAGATGTAGAAGTGACCGCGCAGTTGTAGGCAATCAGTTCCACGCCGCAGCGATAGGCAGTCTTAAGCGCGTCGGCAAACTTGGGATCGGTGCGGCGGTTGGCAGCGACGCTGTGGGCATCCTGGCGTTGCACGACGAAGAAGGCAACCGCTCGCGCGCCGGACTGTCGAATCTTAGAGAGTTCAGATAGGTGTCTGCGGCCGCGTTCCGTGGGCGCATCGGGGAACAGGCCCAGGCCGTTTTCCACGAGTGTGACCGATTTCACCTCCAGCCAGCAGGTTTCGTCAGCACTCTCCAGAAAGAAGTCAAGGCGGCTGGCGCCAATGCTTTGTTCCTGTTTCCAGTCGGTGTATTGACTGAACTCCGGCAGGCTGCCTTGGACTAAGGCTTCCTGGACGAGCAGGTTCGGCAGCCGCGTGTTCAGCGAGACGAGCGTGCGGTCTTTCTCTACTAGCCATACTTGGAACCGAGTCTTGCGCTGTGCGCCCGCTTTCGGTTCCAGCCACACGCGGACGCCGGGCCGCAGCAGTTCGCGCAGCCGTCCGGGATCGGGCAGATGCGCGGGCACGGGATCACTCTGGCACGGAAGGTGCACCAGACAGGTAAACCGGTTGGGTCGTGAAAGGAAGTATGCTTCTTGCAGAGGGGCGGGAAACTTCAAGACGACTCGCCAACCAGGCTGCACAGACGATCTGCCAAGTCCACGAATGCATCCACGTCTTCGAGACGCTGCCACCAGCGGTCCGGCAGGCGAGAAAGCCCATAGGACGCCCCCGCGAGCGCGCCGCAAATCGCACCCGTCGCTTGACTTGCGCCGCCCAAGTTGACGGCTTCGACCAGTGCCGACTCGGCCGACTTCGTCGAAGACGCCGACTTGGTAGAAGACGCAGTCTCCGTGCGCAAGAGGCACACGATGGCGGCTTCCAAGGCATCGAATGCCATCGTGGAGGGGTGAATATACGTCGTTGCTTCCAACTGCGACAGACGCTCCAAGACAGGCACGGGAACGTCGTAGTCTTCCATGTGGTCCACGATGAGGTTCAGGGAATCCTTGATCGTGTTACCGGCAATCAGCGAGGAGATAATCAGGTTGAGGGTAACAGCTGCCCAACTCCACATACGATCATAGTGCGTGAGCCGGGCGCTGCTATAGGTAGCGGCGATATTCTGCTCCGGTTGCTGGGCGTAGATCAGTGCCAGCGGCGCGCAACGACCGACCACGTGAATGCCCGTCGTCTTGCCGCCGGACTCCCAGTACGTAAGCGACGAAGCATGCTCCCACATCATGCCGGTAGCTACCTTGGCAAGCGTGCGGTTGGTTACGTCCTGCGCGAGCACTCCCTGCGAGCTGAACGACCACGCGACCAACCGTTGCAGGGCATCTTCCGGATCGTACTCGCCGCACGCGGCAAGACTCTCCGCGAGGCAGCGGGCTTGGTTGGCGATTTCACCGGCATACGCAGGAATGGGGCCTCGCAGGTCACGCAAGATGCCAAAGCGGGCCCGTATCGCCGACTGTGTCATGCCCTCGGTGATTGCCCCGAGACACTCGCCTACCGCGAGTCCAACAAGCGTACCGCGAAAGCGGTCGAGTTGCTTCATTGTTCTGACCGTACTCTGTCCATAATCGAGTCTCCGCCTCTGGAAAGGCTATACGTCCGCCTAATTAGGAGAAAAGTGCAGGCTGAACACAATTGAACGCATCACTTCTTGACATGGATCGCAGAGAAACGGGCTGTCGTCTTTCCTTGCGGTTGCGATCGCCATCAACTCATCGATTGACTGCGCCTCATACATGATACAAGGCATCGCACACGCGCGCTCAGACATACCGGCGGCTGCGTCCGGTTCCCCCTTCCGGGCCCGATCCTTGCACTGCAACCCTGTGGGAAGCCCGACTAAGCGACCGAAATTGTGCATCACGAGACTGCGCAGACACCTGAGACGCAAGTCGTTGTCCGCAATCTGCGCGAGGTGGCAGAGTGAGATCACCGCAACCAAGTCCGGCTCGGTACACGCGAATACCGAAGGGAATGCGCCAGTCGTCTCGGTCACGTCGTTGCGTAAGTCTGTGTGCAGCAGGGCAAGGTCAAGGTGAGGGTCGACTTGCTGCCAGGGTTCGTAGCGCACGATCTCGATGAACGTCGCGGCAGAAACCTGTCCGGTGTCTTGGTCAAGGCTGGATTCCCAGTACCACCGAAATGAGTGATACGCCTCTTGGCCATTCGTATCCTTGAGTATCCAGTTGCCATAGGGTCGCAGCACAATCGGCGCGAGGCCGATGTCCTGGTCATGGGCAACGTCTTGCACATAGCGGAGAAAGTCGCGCATAGCGCCGATGGACTCTTTCGCATCCGCCTCGCTCACGCCGTCGGACCAGAGGACGGTGATCGGCTTCATGAGCGCATGGCCTGTGCGAAGGATTGGATTGCTTGAGCGCCGTCCAGCACGCCGAACTCCAAGTGGAACTCTTGCACCTCGCCCGGTTCCAAGGTGCGCAGCCGGCCTTCACTGCGCTCGACGGCACGTCCCAGCGGCAGGCAATTGCCCGGTTCTAAGCCGACGACGTACTCATCGCTGTTCATCATCTTCCATTCGGTAAAGCAGGGGAGCTCGAGGGGATCATAGCGAAGGTAAACACCGACGCCGTCATGAATGGTCGGATTGACGACGGCGGCTTGCACCCGCCCCGCGGAATTGGGTTTCATAGCGTGGAAGTAAACGCGCTCCGCGTAGTCTGGTGTGGGGTCTTCAAAGCGATCATAGTGTTCGCGGCCGACCTGGGCGGCTTCATCACGTGGTTCCACGTGGTCGGTCGGCAGGAGAATACGCGAATCGCGGTGCACCAACGGAAAACCGATGTTGACGTGATAGAGCAGCATAAACGGGCTGGGCTCGCGTCCCCTATTCTCCACGCTGTCGTGTACGAAAAAGCGCGGCTCGCCTAAGCACGCCGATATACAGCGGGTGAGCACGAGAGTATTGCCAAAGACGGTGCTTTCGGTCAGCCGTCCCTGTACGCGCATCACGTAGTCGTCGCCGTCCCAGTCGTTATCCACCAGGACGTTGCGTGCCGCGGTGTAGGATATGCGGCCGTGGATGCCGAGTTCCTCCTCACGATCAGTACCGGGCGCGCCCAAGTAGGTCAGCCCGCAGGTGGTGATGAGTCCACCAAAAAATCCGCGCAGCCATCCCATGCCCGGCGGTTCGAAATAGGCGCTGTGCACGTCGCCGGTGCGAGACCGCCAGGCCAGGGGAACGCCCTTATATTCGGCGTGGGTAATGTCTAATCCGCGCGTTGGACTGATCCAGAGGTTCAGACCCGCGCCGGTGCGCATCTCAGCGGCGAGCATGGCGTCCTCCGGTCCTTCTTCCCAACGGAGACGCCGGGCACCGCCCAACTGATCCATACTGCCGACGCGAGAGAGCAGCTCCTCGCGTGTATACGGCGTATTCCATAGCGTTGGCATGGTCTCTAGTTTGCCTCCACGGCACTACGAATGAGCGTAATCTCAGGAGATGACTTTGGACTGCCGAATATGGCGACCACGTCAATGCGCCAGTCGCCGTCAATCTGTGCCGTGTCTTGCAGATAGTGCTGCGCCGCCGTGATGATGTGGGCGGCCTTCGCCGGGGTTACTGCCGCTTGCGGCGGCCCAAAGCTGGACGTGCGCCGGGTCTTGACCTCAACGAAGACGATGGCATCGCCGTCACGGGCGACAATGTCCAACTCCCCGGCAGGCGTGCGATAGTTGCGGGACAGAATTGTGTAGCCCTGCACCGTAAGGTAACGGGCTGCGACTTCCTCTCCCCAGCGTCCGATGGCTTGGCGTTGCCGGCTTGCATTCACTGTGCCGCTGTCCTCTGGAGGTTCTCCTTGTCCTGAGCGGAGCGTGCCACTACTGCAATGCAGTCACGGTTTGGGACAGCATGCGTACGAGAAGCAACCGGGGCTTCAGTGCCATTGCGTGTGGGTCGAGTATCGGGAAGAAGTGCCGAGGCGGCGCGCATTACCGGTCGAAAGGACCTGCGGTGAATCGCACACGGGCCAAGGTGAAAGAGGGCTTCTTGGTGCTTGCGTGTACCGTACCCCTTGTTATTGGCGAAATCATAGCCTGGGTAGATCGGATCGAAACGTCGCATCAACCGGTCGCGATGCACTTTGGCCAATATCGAAGCCATTGCGACCGAGAGGCAGCGCTGATCGGCTTTGTCATAGGAT
>VXOZ01000101.1 GCA_009839775.1 Chloroflexota bacterium
ATCTAGCGCTCACGTATTTTGCCCAATACAAGAGCCGCACCATCCCCGGTGGCGCAGGTTTCAAACCTGCGCCTACCTGTCGGTAGGGGCAATCCTTGTGATTGCCCGCGCGTATGCGGCACCATTGCCGGTTGTTGGCATCCTTTCCCCTATAGGTCTTTGCGCGCAAACACGCGCACGCCTAGCAGCACGGCGAAGGTGATGTACAGCAGCGCCCAGATGAGCATGAAGAGAGAGGGTTGACTGAAGCCCTCGAAAGGCCCGCCGGCCAGGATGGCAAGTTCCTGCACGTTCAACCGTTGCGCAGCCATTCGCCACAGCGCGTCGGAGGGGAGCAGCAAGCTGGCAATGATGCCGATATTCTGCATGACTTGGTTATCCAGCAGCACGCCGAGTTGCTCCACCATGCCGCCGACCATGGCGAGACCGTAGAGCATAATAACGGTCACGCCCGCCGTGAGCGTCGAAAGCAGCGTACTGGCACACACGGTAACGCATGAGAGGAGGACACCCAGCAGGCCGAGCAAGAGCGCCGATTGCAGGGCGGACCACGAAAAGAATCCCGCAAACAGCCAGGTAAGCATGAGCAAGGCCACGGTGGTTGCAATTGCGAACGCGGCAGACATAGCGCCCAGGCCGCAACACTTGCCGACAAGCACCTGCCAGCGCATGAGCGGCTTTGGGATGATGGCATGGAGCGTGTTTTGTTCGACTTCGGTGGCTATCGCGCCCGCCGACGTGAATATGGCTACCAGCGCCGTTAGCATGCCGGCAACGTTGAGGGCCGCGGCGAGGAGTTGGCCGGAGACGGCATCGCGGAACACGTCCGGGTTCACAAAACGTTCGGGCACGTTCAGGTCGCGCATGACAAAGTACATGCCCAAGCCATAGAGCGTGACGAAAGCGGCGGCCAGCAGCACCCCGCCGAGCACGGCTTTCTTGCGTACGCCCTCTTGCAGCGTAATCTTGGCTATGACGAAAATCGGCAGCATTGGCTTTGTCTGTCTTTATAGGCGGTGACGCGCATTCAAATGGGTTTTTACGCGCCGGTGTCGTCAACAGTACGGACGAAGAGGTCTTCCAGACTCTCGTGGCGTAGCGCCACGTGGTGCACCGCAGCGCCTGCGGTAACGAGCATCGATACAACTTGCGGGACATCTTCCGGGTCGGTCAGCGACAAGGTAAGACGATTGTCCTCATACGCCGCGAGTTCCCACCGCGCCTGCACGCGCTCTAGCACGTCCTCACTCATGCCTTGGGCTTGTACGTCCAGCAGGCGACGAGCAGCGAGAAGCTCATCCAGCGTGCCGTCGCGCACGACCTCGCCCCGTTGGATGATCGCTACGCGGTCGCATACGGCCTCCACCTCGGAGAGAAGATGGGAATTGAGGAAAACCGTCTTCTTTTCGGCCTTTAGTTGGCGGATGATGTCCCGCACCAGACGGCGGCCGATGGGATCCAGGGCGCTGGTGGGTTCATCGAGAAAGACCAATTCCGGATCATGCAACAGTGCTTGCGCAATGCCGATGCGCTGGAGCATGCCCTTGGAGAAGGTACGCAACTGCTGGGCGGCGGCGCGTTCGAGGTTGACCAGGGCGAGGACGTCCGCGATACGGCGCTTGCGCTGCTTACCGCTCATACCGTAGAGCTGGCCGTGAAAATCCAGAAACTCGCGCGCGGTGAACCACTCGTGAAAGCGGAATTGCTCGGGCAAGAAGCCAATCCTCGCCTTGACATGGTGGTCGCCCAGAGGCGCTCCCAGGAGCGTACCGTCACCCCCTGTAGGGAAGACTAAACCCAAAAGCATCTTTACACACGTGCTCTTGCCGGCGCCGTTAGGACCCAGAAAGCCGAAGATCTCACCGGTTGGCACGGCGAGGTTGAGGCTCGCGACAGCCGGGGTTGTGCCATAGACTTTGCGGAGTTGCTGGGTTGTGACTGCAAGTTCGGACATAGTTGGCGAGGTGATCATGCCAAGAGAGTGTGATTGTGGGACTGCTCAGCAAAGACGGCTTGGGCATTCTTGTAGAGAATCCGATCCTTTTGCTCAGTTGAGATGTCCGCGTCGTACACTTTGGCTAACTGCGAGATGAAGGAGCGTCCGGTGCCATCGCTGCCTTGGACAATGTGGTCGGCGCCGACGTACCTGACAAGCATCTCCGTGTAGCCGTTGGTTGCCTCGCAGCCGCCGATGTCCAGGTAGATGTTCGGCAGCCCGCGGGCCAGTTTCACCGTATACTCCACGTCGCCGCTGGCATGTCCCCAGAAGAAAGTCACATCAGGGTGACGCAAGGCGGCGGCGCGCATGTCAAAGGGATCGGTTTCGCCGGGCAGGTTGCCCGTAACTTCCAGCCACGTATGCTGCAATACGGGCAGCCCGTAATCGGCGCACATAGCGAAAACCGCATCAGCGCACGGATCGTTGGCCTTGACCGCCGTCCAAAGCTTTACTCCCTGCGGACCGTGATGACTCTTGACCCGTCGTGCTAACTCAGCAACCGCAAACTGCCCGTGAGCGGGATTGAGATACCACATGGGTATGACGCGCTCAGGATGGGCCGCGGCAACTTGAGCAGTCTGGTCGTTGCAGCGCGACACGAACTCTTGCGACGGGAAGTTTGGCGAACTGCTGCCAATCAGATTGATGCTGTTGAGGCACAGAATCATGTCGAACTGTTCGGCCTGACGCAGTGCGCGGGCAAGCATCGGTTGCGAGCGGATGTGCACGTGGACATCAATGATCATGGAACGTGGATATGTGTCCTTTCGGCCCGCGTCTCCGTTAGACTCTTTCACCGAAGAAAGTGGATTTCGCTCTTCCGCCGCTTCATCCGTTCACCCTTCGACAAGCCCAGGGCGAACGGATGAGCATTCACACAACTCTGGCTCAGTGGTCTCACATCCGTCCGTACCGAGTGGGCTCCGCGTAACCCTTGTCGCAGCGCGAGCGGGCGCTTTGGCAACCAGTCACGGAGAAAGCGCCTGACCCACTAAAGCAGGATTGGCAGCGTGCTCGTTGACACGCAAGCGGAAACATAGCCGGGCCTCTTCCCTCATTCTATACTATGCCGTAGCGCAAGCATGAGAAGTGCCTAAGGATGCTTCGTGGAACTACTCTTTGGCTTCCATCCCGTACGGGAGGCGTTGCGTGCCGGGCGCGTGCCTGAATCCGTGTGGGTAGTGGAGGAAGCAAAGGGTCTGGGCGAGATTGTGGCGCTGGCGCGCGCGAGTGGGGTGCAAGCGCGGACGGTCACGCGGCAGGAGCTAGGCAATCTCTGCCGCAGCAGCCACCACCAGAACGTCGCCGCGCGTTTCCCCGAGCGCACACTGCACGCCCTCGACCATCCTCTTGCGGTGGCAGAGCAGCGCGGACAGCAGCCGCTTCTCTTGGCCCTCGACCACCTGCAGGACCCGCAGAATCTTGGATCGCTGCTGCGCACCGCCGAGGCCGTGGGCGTGCACGGCGTGGTGCTGCCAAAGGACCGCAATGCGCCTGTGAGTACTACCGTCGCCCGGGCCTCGAGCGGCGCAGTTGAGCACTTGGCGTTATGTGACGTAACCAACCTCATGCGCGCGCTGGCGTGGTACAAGGAGCGCGGCGTGTGGGTGGTAGGGCCCGATCCAGCGGGAGAGACGCGGTACGATGCGCTCGCCTACGACTGGCCGGTGGCGGCCGTGGTGGGCAGCGAAGAGAAAGGCCTGCGCCCGTTGATACGGCGCGCCTGCGACTACTTGGTGCACATCCCCATGACGGGGAAGGTGGCATCGCTCAACGCCGCCGTAGCCGGCTCCCTGCTGCTGTATCACATCTGGTGGACACGCGAGCACGCTAGCGCGCATGGGAAAAAATGAGCATAGGTCTGGCGCGTGTGCTCACTCGCCCACGTTGCCTCCGGTCCGCTGGTATTCGCTGACGTGGGAACACCCCTGATTGACGATAGTGGCAACGTCGTCGCCGCGTATCAGCATTTTCCATACTTCGTGCATAGCGTACCGCGCAGCGAGAAACTTGGAATGCCACGCGCGACCGTGTGCCATGGATTGCTGGTAGGCCTCCACTTCTTCCGGTGTAAGCTCAGGCCGCAGCTCCGCCATGCGCGCTACCGCCTCCTTTTGTGCAGGCACATGCACGCTTCCTTGCATCAAGCCGACAAGCGCCTTCAGCGCTGTGTAGGCTGCCTCCGGGTGCTTCGTCCGGGAGGCGATGGCGATGCCCATGCTCGACCAGGTCGGCACGGCCTGCACCTTGCCGCGGGGCAGCGCCGCCACACGGTACTTGTACATGAGCTGGTGCATCGGTTGATTGTTATACACCATGGCAGGCCATTGTCCTAGCGGCTGATATACCAGCTTCCACAGGTCTTCTTGCACCGTGGGCGTCACGCGGTGCGTATGCAGCAGATCGTGGATGAACTGCAAGGCCTCGACGGCGGCCGGCTCCTGCAGTCGACAGACCTGCGTGTCCGGATCGACTGCCACTGCCCCGTTCTGCCAGAGTGCCCACCAGAGACCGTTGAAGTGCGGTATCACTCCCCAACGCGCTACGGTGCCATCGTCCCTACGCCGCGTGAGCCTTGCCGCACTCTCCACCAAGTCGTCCCAGTCCCAACTACCGTCCGGCGGTAACGGCTCTTCTCTGAAATAGGGAGGGTGGTAATTGAGCATAAGAGGCAATGCATCTAAGGGGAGCGCGTAGAGCTCTCCCCACCGATACTGCTCCAGCACGACCGGGTAGAAGGACTGGATAAGGGCGGGCCCGTCGGCGCCAGTGAACTGGTCCAAGGGCAGTAGAATGCCTTCCTCTCCCAGACCTATGGCGCTCCACTGGTCCACGGTGAGGAGGTCTATCTCGTTGCTCTCCATCCACGTCACGAGATCCGCTTGCGCAAGGAGTTCCACCTGGTACTTCATGTTCAGCGTGTAACGCGCACGCTTTGGCCCCAAGGGGTTTTCCTCGTCTTCTGCGAGGCTTGCCACTGTCTGTTGGAGATAGGGTTCAGGTCTCACGTCTACCGGATGGTTGAGTCCGGCGGCGTAGCGCACTCCCCAGTTCACTTCCGGTTCGCTGACAATGCCCGGCGCGGAGAAGGAACACCCTACCCCGCTGATACCGGCGGCAAGCGCCGCCGTGCTGCCTATGAGCGTTCTGCGCGATAGCATCATCCTGCTCCTTTCCGTACGGTGGAGTATCCAACCATACGTACTCCTGCACACCCTGAACTTAACTCATGTGCAGTGTCATTACTTTAACCATTACACACCAATACAGCATGTCAAGCATTAGAAACATATAAGAAATGGGAAGAAGTCCCTGGGAAGGCCTTTGCATAACCCGTCGTGCCAGCGCAAAGCCTCGTGATACAGGGTCTCTTGGGGCTTGATACAGCGCGCGAGCTACAGTGCGCCCAAGCAGTGGATACGATTCTCTGAAGCGGCAGAGGTGAACCACGTCTGCCAGCATGGAATACATGAACGGACTCTTGCGCCAAGCAGAAGGGATGCGCCCTACACCCAGCCGAGGCGCCTTACCAGAGCGGGGA
>VXOZ01000417.1 GCA_009839775.1 Chloroflexota bacterium
AAATCACGGTTCCCCCTTAATCTCCCAAATCCCCCCAAATCACGGTCCAAATCACGGTTCAGACAATCCCCTAACCCCTGCAGTTCAACAAAAAACCAATTTTGACAAACATTGGATGATCGCATACAATAGCCGACAATTTGCTGTCAATTGGACCTTTTCAGGTTATTCCAGCTGACCGCAACCCTAAAAGGACCTTATTCAGCGAACAACTCGCTGAAGCCCTGAATGACTCAACAAACGATTCGCACCGAGAAAGCGCCTGCTGCCATCGGCCCCTACTCCCAGGCCGTCGCTACAGAGCATCTGATCTTCACTTCGGGTCAGATCGGGATCCATCCCCTGACCGGTCAACTACGACCAGGCATTGTCGAACAGACCCAACAAGTGCTGGATAACCTCGCCGCCGTCCTCGACGCAGCCGGCTCCGGCATGGGCCATATCGTCAAAACGACGATCTTCCTGACCGACATCGCCGAATTCTCCACTGTGAACGAGATATACGCGCAAGCGTTCCAGGATGAACCGCCTGCTCGCAGCACAGTGCAAGTAGCCGCACTGCCACTCGGCGCTCTCATCGAAATCGAGGCCGTCGCCTTACGCGCCTAGGGCACTTCCGCCGGCGAAAAGTTGTACCTTTCCACATAGAAGACAATGCCGTCTTCGCCCCCTTTATACTGTTCAGAGTAGTGCATTCCCCCTGGCTTGCACTGATAAGACCGTCGAAAAGCGCGCCCAACGCTGGCAGGATTGCGCTGTACAAAAATCAGTTTACCCTTGCGTGTCGTATGCAATAAGTTCTTATATCTTTTTCACCGACGTCAGCACGTAACTGCCGTCAGAATCTAATCCCAATTGGAGGAAGTCAGACCGTCATGTCAAACCAGCAAACAGCAGCAGTACTCGAACCGGAAGCAGATTTCTTGACAGAGGAGATGGACGCAGGTCCGCCTTCGGATGACCATCCTATGGCCCTGCTCCTCGAGGAATTCGACGATTCCTACGTTAACCAACCGCAGACCGGTGACATCCGCCACGGCGTCGTTGTCGACAAACGCGCCGGCGAACTGCTCATCGACATCGGCTATAAGTCCGAAGGGCTCGTCACCGGCCGTGAGGTCGACCGCCTTGAAGGTGACTTCAAGGACATGACCATCGGCGACGAGGTCCCCGTCTACGTCATGCGCGAAGACCGCGACGGCAACCTCCTCCTCAGCATCTCCCGCGCACGCGCCGAAAGCGATTGGAAACACGCCGAAGAACTGCTGCAATCGCAGGAAATGTTCACCGGCTCCGTCAGCGGCTTCAACCGCGGTGGCGTCATCGTCAAAATCGGGCAGGTGCGCGGCTTCGTCCCCGCCAGCCAGCTCAGCAGCGAAAGCCAGTCCCAACAGCTTACCGATGGCGAACCCGATAACCGCTGGATGAAACTCATGGACGCCGAGCTGCGCATGAAGGTCATCGACCTCGACCGCCGCCGCAATCGCCTCATCCTCTCAGAACGGGTCGCCATCCGCGAATGGCGCCGCGAACAAAAGGAAAGACTGCTCAAAACACTCGAAGAAAACACCGTCTGCGAAGGCGTCGTCAGCAGCCTCGCCGACTTCGGCGCTTTCGTCAACCTTGGCGGGGCCGACGGCCTCATCCATCTCAGCGAACTCAGCTGGGGCCGCATCAACCACCCCAAGGAAGTCGTCTCCATCGGCGAAAAAATCAAAGTCATGATCCTCAACGTCGACCGCGAACGCAAACGAATCGGCCTCAGCCTGCGCCGTTTGCTGCCCGAACCTTGGGAAACCGTGCCCGACCGCTACGAAGTCGGCCAAATCGTGCGCGGCCTCGTTACAAAACTGGTCCACTTCGGCGCCTTCGCTCGCCTCGATGGCGATACCATCGAAGGCCTCATCCACATCAGCGAACTCACCGAACGCCGCATCGCCCATCCCAGCGAAATCCTCTCCGAAGGCCAGGAAATCGACCTGCGCATCATTCGCATCGATACCGACAAACGCCGCATGGGCCTCAGCCTCAAACAGGTCGCACCCGAAGAAGAATCCGTCGAATTCGACTGGGAACCTGTTCCCCTCGAAGAAAACGATGTCGGCGACCGCAACGCAGCCAGCACCGATAACACGGCAACCCCAGCCGCCCAGGCCGCCCCCGAGCAGCAGGCCGAACCCGACGTCCAGGCCCACGCCGAACCCGACGACGATTCCGCCGCCGAACCAACCGAAACCTCTCAGGAACCGGAGGCAGTCAAAGCGCTCGCCTGATTCCCGGCCGTCCCGCAACCTGACCAGGGTCGCCCTCTCCCCCCTTTCGACCGCCTGTCATAAATCGTGTCGGACTTTGCGTCCGGCACGTTTTTTATGAATTGACAAAATATGCCCGCCGTCATTACAATATATTCAGTCAGCTGATGCACGTATGGTGCGCCACCATGACCAGTCCGGTCCCCGCCCCCGGCATTCCGTTCTGTCAAACGGCACACCAGCCCCGGAACGCCCAACTGCACCTTAACCTTCCGACAGGCGCCAGGTCCTTTCCATTCATGAACCTGCGCTCGGATTCGAATCCGAAACGTCTGCCGCCAGCCATCTGCGGCCCCGGCGCCACCTCTAGCCGGACGCCATTCGTTTCCGGGCAGACAAACGGAATTCCGATTACGTCCGCCAGTTGGTCTCTATGGTATAGTAGCTTCTGTCTGATTGCTTTCAAGCAGGAAATCGTCTATTAGGGGAACCTACCCATGTCTGATAAACTCGAACGCTTCACGAAACGTGCGCGCCGAGTCCTTACCCTTGCACAGGAACAGGCCCTGCGCCTCAATCACAACCACATCGGCACCGAACACCTGCTCCTCGGCCTCGTCCAGGAGGAGAACAGCGTCGCCGTTAAAGTGCTCAAAGAACTGGGCGTCGAACCGGGACAGGTCGTGCGCGCCGTCGAACGCACCGTCGGACGCGGCGAACGCCCCCCCTTGGGCAAACCAACGCTCGCCCCGCGCACCAAACGAGTTATCGAACTGGCCGTCGAAGAAGCCCGCATGATGGGCAACCACTACATCGGCACCGAGCACCTCCTCCTCGGCCTCGTGCGCGATGGCGATGGCGTCGCCGTCAACGTCCTCCGCAACCTCGGCATCAACCTCGATCGCGTCCGCACTCAAACTGCCCGCGATCTCCTGCAGAGCAGCGCACAATCCAAAGAAAAACAGAAAAAAGAGTCCAAAACGCCTCTGGTGGACCAGCTCGGCCTCGACCTCACCGCCTCCGCAGAGAAGGGGCGCCTTGACCCCGTCATCGGCCGCCAGATGGAAATCGAACGCGTCATCCAGATCCTCAGCCGCCGCAACAAGAACAACCCCGCCCTCATCGGCGAACCCGGCGTCGGCAAAACCGCCATCGTCGAAGGACTGGCGCAGCGCGTCGTCGCCGGCGACGTGCCCGAGCCGCTCCTAAACAAACGCATCCTCATGCTCGACGTCGGCAGCCTCGTCGCCGGCACCATGTACCGCGGCCAGTTCGAGGAACGCCTCAAAAAAGTTATCGAAGAAATCATCAACAGCGGCGCCATCCTCTTCATCGACGAAGTCCACATGCTCGTCGGCGCCGGCGCAGCCGGCAGCAGCGTAGACGCCGCCAACATCCTCAAACCCGCCCTCAGCCGCGGCGAGCTCCAGGTCATCGGCGCCACCACCCTCGACGAATACCGCAAGCACATCGAGCACGACGCCGCACTCGAACGCCGCTTCCAGCCCATCCTCGTCGAAGAGCCCACCATCGAAGAGACCGTCGAGATCCTCAAGGGCATCAAGAGCCGCTACGAAGAGCACCACAAACTCATCATCTCCGAAGAGGCCCTCGACTCCGCCGCCCACCTCGCCGCACGCTACGTGCCCGACCGCTTCATGCCCGACAAGGCCATCGACCTCATCGACGAGGCCGGCAGCCGCGTCCGCATGTACAAGGCCCCCAACGCCGTCAGCCTGCGCGAGACCTTTATCGACCTCAAACGCCTCCAGAAGGAAAAAGAAGAGGCCCTCGAAACCCAGCGCTTCGACGACGCCATCGACCTCCGCTATCGCGAAGTCGAGCTGCAGACGCAACTCGACAAACTGCGCGAAGGCTGGCGCCAGGTCGCCGACCAGCCCGTCGTCTCCGCCGACGACATCGCCGAAGTCGTCTCCATGTGGACCGGCGTCCCCGTCTACCGCATGGGCGGCGAAGAACGCGAACGCCTCCTCGGCATGGAGGACGAGCTCCACAAACGCATCGTCGGCCAGGACGAACCCATCAAGGCCATCAGCAAGGCCGTCCGCCGCGCCCGCGCCGGCCTCAAGGACCCCAAACGACCCATCGGCAGCTTCATCTTCCTCGGACCCACCGGCATCGGTAAATCCGAACTCACCAAGGTCCTCGCCGAATTCCTCTTCGGCAGCGAAGAAGCGCTCATCAAGCTCGACATGAGCGAATTCATGGAGCGCCACAACGTCAGCCGCCTCGTCGGCGCCCCCCCAGGCTACGTCGGCTACGAAGAGGGCGGCCAGCTCACCGAAGCCGTCCGCCGCCGCCCCTACTCCGTCGTCCTCCTCGACGAAATCGAAAAAGCCCACCCCGAGGCCTTCAACATGCTCCTCCAGATCATGGAGGACGGCTCCCTCGCCGACGCCAAGGGCCGCCGCGTCGACTTCCGCAACGCCCTCCTCATCATGACCAGCAACGTCGGCGCCAACCTCATCCAGGGCTCCAAGGGCATTGGCTTCGCCATCACCGCCGATGAACAGACCCGCATGGAAACCGAATATGAGCAGATGAAGTCAAAGGTCATGGACGCCCTCAAAAAGACCTTCCGCCCCGAATTCATCAACCGCCTCGACGGCATCATGGTCTTCCGCAGCCTCACCAAGGAAGAAATCACCGAAATCGTCGAGCTCGAACTCCGCACACTGCGCGCCCAGCTCGACGAACAGGACATGAAACTCGAGCTCACACCCGCCGCACGCTACGCCATCGCCGACGCCGGCTACAACCCCGACTACGGCGCTCGCCCCCTCCGCCGCGTCATCCAGAGCGAAGTCCAGGACCCACTCAGCGAAGCCCTCCTCGAAGGCCGCTTCGTCCCCGGCGACACCATCCAGGTCGACTTCATCCCCACCGACCTCGCCGCAGAACCCGCCGCCGCCCAACAGTCCTCCGGCTCGCGCAACCCCTTCGATGCAACCAACGGCGCCGACGGCGACCAGGACCCCAAAGGCGCCTACGAATTCACCGCCATCGCCCACCGCCAACAAGAAGACGAAGAACCCGAAGACAGCGAAGCCACCGAAGAACTCGAAGCCCTCCTCCAATAACCCCCACCCCTCCCCCCAACCCAACTGAAAAAGGACCCCGTTCACGGGGTCCTTTTCTATTCCTGCCCACACAACTCAACTAACCACTAACCACTAACCACTAACCACTAACCACTAACCACTAACCACTAAC
>VXOZ01000381.1 GCA_009839775.1 Chloroflexota bacterium
GCTACGAGTGACTCTCTTTGTGGTTTCGAGTTCATTCTTGGAATTACTGAGTCTCAATCTAGACTGGTTTTCTTTTCCGGCATAGTTTTGTCGTTGAGTTCGCACTAACCCCATTAGTGTTGAGCTTTCTCATTCTGAGCCTGCCGAATGGTCGAAGCGTGAACGACCACGAACGGCTAGGCGAACTCCTCCTTGCTATGGTTCGCCCTTCGACAGGCCGGTACTGCGCTTGTCGAAGTGCTCAGGGCTAACGGATGTCGTCATTAGGAGTCATTATCGTGGCTCATCGGGCTTGAAGACCTGCGCCAACACGGGGCTGGGACCCCACTCTGTGGACAAGCACTCCATATAAATGATGTCCCAGAGCCTGCCCCCCATGAATATGCTCTCGCGACGGCGGCCAAATTCATTAAACCCCGCTTTCGTGTACGCGCGGATGGCGGGGAGATTGTACTCGAACACCGTCAGCAACACGTTGTGCAAGCCCAAGCCGGTGAATGCATAATCGAGCACGAGTTGGGTGGTTTCCGTGCCATAGCCCTTGCCGCGGGCGTCCGGCTCGCCAATGCTGATACCAAACTCGGCAGTACGATTGCGCTTGTCCACTTCGTCAAGGCCGGTAATGCCGATCGGATGCCCGCTGGAACGCTCATATATTAGGAAGACTATTTCGGTCTCATTGCGCGCGATCAACTTCTCGTACCGCTGCTCCTCTTGCTCCAAGGTCCACGGGACGTCCGTATCTCCTAGCCTACTCATGGTGCGCAAATCGTTATACCAACGATTGCAGTAAGGTGCTAAGTCCTTACGTAAAGGGCCGAGCGCGACTCTCTCGCCAACGATGTTGAAGAGCGGGGCCACGGATTCGGGTGTTTTGTTTGCTCGGTTCTCTTCCATTCTCAATCCATAGGGGATTCTATTGCTATCGGAATCTGCTACGATGCAGCCGGTCTCGGCTCATCCGGCCTAAAAGTTTCTGCCAGCACGGGGCCTGGCTCCCACTCAGTGGACAGGCAGTCCATAAGAATGATATCCCACAACTTGCCGCCCATGAAAATGCTCTCACGGCGACGGCCGAATTCCCGAAATCCGACCTTCGTGTACACGTGGATGCCAGCCAGGTTGTACTCGAACACCGTAAGCATTACGTTGTGCAAGCCCAAGGCTGTAAACGCGTAGTCGACCACGAGTTGGGTAGTTTCCGTGCCATAGCCTTCGCCGCGGGCGTCTGGTTCGCCGATTGCAAGGGCAAATTCGGCACTCCTGTCGCGATAGTCAACATCAAGCAGACCGGCGCTGCCGATGGGACGGCAACTGGACCGCTCGTAGACCGTGAAGGAGACTTGGGCCTCGCTGAGCGCAACCAAGCGCTCATGCTGCCGCTCATCTTGCTCCAACGTAAGCGGCGCGGGCGTTGTATCCAATGTACGTAAGGTATGGAAATTGTTGTACCACCGCGTGTAGGTTGGTACCAGATCCTTGCGCAGTGGGCCGAGCGCGACCTTCTCGCCCACAATGTTGAAGACCGGCGGCGTGGCTTCGGGTGAAGATGCTTGTGTTTTCGTGCTCAAATGAGATCAGCCTATCGCTAAACGGACCTGTTAAATGGGACCCACTAATCTATTCATGTGAAGCAAGCTCTGCGCCGTTCGTACTTCGACAGTGGCTTCGCGCTGCCCTCAGCGCGAACGGCTACCTTCCCGCCGCAGCGCGAACTATTCGTCGTTCTGGTTCTACCCTAATCTGAAGAGCCAGTCCTGCGGGTTTTCCTTGATAGTTCTCCGACTGAGGGGCAGAGGGTACGTGCTAGAATATCACATGGGGACTTCTATAGGCCCTAGGCAGCGGCTGATTCTGCAATACACGTGATGTCTTTGGCATTTGAATCCCTTGACTTCAACGCACTTCAAGTTAAGCTTTGCAAGATCAATCGCTCAGTCGATTCATTCAGTAGTCTTTAGCCGGGTTTCCGATGACCGCAATCTCTGTAAAGAATCTCTCCAAGTACTACGAAGTCCACCAGAAGGAACCGGGTCTGGTAGGGTCGCTGAAGTCGTTTGTGCTGCGCAAGTCCTACGACGTGAAGGCGGTGGACGACATCTCTTTCACCATCGAAAGCGGCGAACTGGTCGGCTTCCTGGGTCCTAACGGCGCCGGCAAGACCACCACGCTCAAGGTGCTTTCCGGTTTGCTCTATCCCACGGGCGGCGAAGTTTCCGTGCTGGGATACACGCCGTGGCAGCGCCAGGCCGAATTCCAGCGGCAGTTTGCCCTGGTGATGGGACAGAAGAGCCAGGTCTGGTGGGACCTGCCGCCCATGGAGACCTTTCTCATCAACAAAGAGATCTACGAGGTGCCGGACGCGCAGTTTCGGGATACGCTTGATGAGCTCGTGCAGATCCTCGAATTGGAGAAAGTCATCAACGTGCAAGCGCGCAAGCTCTCCCTGGGCGAGCGCATGAAGTGCGAGTTGCTCGCCGCCCTGCTGCACCGGCCACAGGTGCTCTTCCTGGACGAGCCGACCATTGGTCTCGACGTGGTGATGCAACAGAACATCCGCAACTTCGTGCGCGAGTACAATGCGCGCTACGGCGCGACCGTTATCCTCACGAGCCACTACATGCGCGACGTGGAGGCGCTCTGCGACCGGGTACTCATCATCGACCACGGGCATCTGGTGTTCGACGGCGATCTGGACACGGTCGTGCGCCGCTACGCCGATTACAAATTCATGACCGTGACGTTCGAGTCTCCGGTAGCGGAATCTGATTTAGCAACGTACGGCGCAGTAGTCGCCTACAGGCCCCGCACCACGACCCTGCGCATCGCCCGCAACGCCGTGCCGCAGGTCTCCGCCCAACTGCTCCAGGACTACCCGGTGCTGGACCTCAACATCGTCGAACCCGAGGTTGACGACGTGGTGCGCCAGCTCTTCTCCGGCGGAAAGCCCGCGTATGCTGAAGTCGTTTCGTAAGCTACGCGCGATCTTTCTCGCCTCCTGGCAAGAGTCCCTGATGTATCGCGCCGAGAGTCTCGTCTGGTTCATCGGCGAGGCGATCATCCCGCTCATCATGATCGCCCTTTGGCTGGCGGCGTACCGCACCGTAGACCGCATCGGCGAATACACCGTGCAGGACATGGTGCACTACTACGTCATGTTCTTGGTGTTGAGCAACCTGCTGACGCCGCATCTAGAGTGGAATACGGGCGAATGGATCCGCAGTGGGGCCTTTTCCGCACACCTTGTGCGGCCGTTCCCGTATCAACTGTGGCAGCTTGCGGTAGAGGTCGCGTTCAAGGGCGTGCGCGTGGTCTTTCTGGTGCCGATGCTGCTGCTCTTCTTCCTGCTGTTTGGGCAGGAGATGCTCGGCGGCTTTGCGCTCAGGTGGGAAATTGCGCCCATTCTGCTGGCCAGTATGGTTTTGTCATTCTTGCTGAACTACTGCCTCAAGCTGTGCCTGGGTCTCCTGGCGTTCTGGGTAGGCCAGACGGACGGGATCATCGAATCATACGCGGTAGTCACGATGTTCCTCGCCGGGAGTATCATCCCCTTGGACCTCATGCCGGCGGCCGTGGAGCGTGTGACACATTTCTTGCCGTTCCGCTATCTCTACTTCTTCCAGGTGCAGTTGCTGCAGGGCCGGCTTGACTTCCTGTCGGCACTGAGTGCGCTCGCCATACAGGTGGGATGGCTGCTGGTGTGCTATCTGTTCGTGCAGTGGGTGTTTGCCGCCGGTGTGCGCCGTTACGGCGCGTATGGAGGCTAGCCGATGCAACGGTACGCGCGCCTCTACCTCGCCTTTGCTAAGAATTCTTTCCTCAATGCGCTGGAATACCGGCTGAGTTTCACGGTGTGGAGCATCGCGACCATCTGCTATACCGCGGTCTACGTGGCCTCCGTCCAAATCATCTTCGGCCACGTGCAGACCATCGGCGGCTGGCGCGTGGAGCAGATGCTCGTGCTGGCGGCCACGGTGATGATCGTGGACGGCATCGTGGAGTCGATCTTTGGCGAGAACATGAACGCGCTCTCCGGGCTCATCAATCGCGGCGAATTGGACTTTGTACTCAGCAAGCCGGTGAACACGCGCTTCTACGTTTCGACCCGCAAGTTTGATTGGGACCCGCTGGTTCAGGTGGTGCTCGGCGGCGGCGTGCTGAGGTACGCGCTCAGCCTGCTGGCGGAGCCGGTGACGTGGATCGGCGCGCTGCTCTACCTCGGGATGGTGGTGTGCGCGTGCTTGATTGCCTATTCGCTTTGGTTCATTATCATCTCGGCGACGTTTTTCGTCGGACGGCTTAACAACGTGGCCCACCTCTACTACAATCTCATCGAAGCCTCCCGCGTGCCCACCGACGTCTTTCGCGGCGCGCTCCGCCTGGGCCTGACGTTTCTGCTGCCGGTGGCCTTCATCGCCACCGTCCCCAGCCAAGCTCTCATGGGCCTCCTCAGCCCCACCTTCGCCCTCGCCGCCTGCGCCATGACCGCCGGCCTCCTCATCCTCTCCCACCTCTTCTGGCAGTTGGCGCTGACGAAGTATTCGAGTGCCAGCAGCTAGACGACAGGGGGCTCTAGGCAAGGTGGTTGGGATGCTCAGCGACATGCTTGGCGGTCAAGGGATCGGGGCATCAGCAAGCTATCCCGCCATGGAAGTCCCATGGGCGGGATAGTGTACGCGAACTAAGGTGTCGTCAGCGGAGAACGGACCTGGAATTCAATGCGCTTCCGCTGGGCGACCTCTCACGCCGATGAAGCCGGCTACCAGCAGCGTCCCAACGATTCCAATGACGGCAATCACCAGGATGATGGTGCGTCCATTGGACGCTGCCTGCCCGGAACGGTCCGACGCAGTCGCCAAGTTCTGTCTGACTTCCGCAACGAGGCCGTCCACTTCCCTTTGCACTCGGGCCAGGACTTGCCCGTTGGCTCCGATTAGTCTGCGTTCCCGCGACACCATGGATGTCCGCAACTTCATGGCGTCCATGGCGCTGTTTTCGCCAACGCCGGCTTCCAACAATCGACTGGCAAGGGGAAGCACTGCAGGGTTCAATTCCGGGCCGCCATTTTCCGCAAGGTACGCGATGCTGCGCTCCATCCGCTGGGCGGCCGTATCAAAGGTCTCTTCCACCCGGGCCGTTAGGGCCGGGTTCGTCAGCCTATTGGCGATGTCCAGCGTCTGGTAGCCTCTTGAAACCGACTCCATCAGTGTTGCCAGGTGCCAGAAACGCAGGAACTCCTCTTCGGTCAGCGTACCGGTGGCCTGCTCAGCATCCCTGAACTCGCTTCTGCCCGTCATCACGTAGTAGAACTGGTTATCCAGGCTTGCACCGATTGCCGGCAAGAGTTCATAGTTCGTGGAGAGGCTGAGTTCCTGCCAGTTCCGCGCCCCGATGAGGATCGCATCCAACAAGGCGGGTCGCTCGTCCTCAATTTGCGATACGTTGGCTGTGAGTAGGTCGACTTGCTG
>VXOZ01000065.1 GCA_009839775.1 Chloroflexota bacterium
GTCTGGCGTTTCACGGCCGACGAGGGGATTGAGGAAGTGGAAGTGATACCCTTTGAAGCGCCTGCGCAGGAATAGGGCCCTCCTCTGCGCCGTGCATTCTGGCAGTCAAGACTGGAAATGTAAGGTAATTCGTTGACAGAATGAGCGGGAGGAACTTGGGGATTGATCGCCTTGCTGTCCCGCTCACATGTCATTCCGAACGGAGCGTAGCGGAGTGTCGCTTAGAGCGCGGAATCTAGTGTTGAGCCCATTAGGCTGCCTACCGCATGGCCCTAGATTTTGCGAACCCAGTTCGACGCTGCGCTCGAAATGACATGAACTGTCCCCACTGTCCGATGAAAGGGAGACTCTGTCAACGAATTACTCAACACATACAACGATGACTGGCGAGACTTCAGAATGAAAGGGAAGGCATGAGCAACTTTCATGGCGTGCTGGCGGTGCTGTGCACACCGTTCTCTCCGGATGAGGCCGTGGACTACGACAGTTTGCGGCGGCTGGCCGATTACGTGATTGCAGAAGGCACGCACGCCATCGTGTGTTTGGGCCTTGCCAGTGAAACCAATCGTCTGAGTGAGGAGGAAAAGCGCGGCATCATTCAGACCGTGGTGGCGCAAGTGGACGGCCGTGTGCCCGTGCTTTCCGGGTTGCAGGCAGCGTCTACGCCGGAGGCCGTGCGCATGGCCCGCTGGCTGGAAGCAGACGGCGTAGTCGGCCTCATGGTCTTGCCGCCCCCCGGCCCCGTGGACATGGCGGGCGTTGAGCAGTTCTATACGGCAGTTGCCGAGGCGGTGGACGTGCCGATCATGGTGCAGGACTGCCCGCAAGTGGTGGGATACGGCCTGTCCGCAAGCGTGATCGCGCAGATGGCCGAGCAGTGCGCAAACATCCAATACGTCAAGCTGGAGGCGCAGCCCGCGTGGCCGCTCATGGAAGCACTGAAAGAGCAGGCAGGTGATCGGCTGCAAATGCTCGTGGGCTGGGGCGGCATCGGCTTCATCGAGGCCTTGGAGCGCGGCGCGGTCGGCTGCATGCCCGGCGCTGACGCGATTGGGCCCATGAGGCAGGTGTACGCACGCTACGCGGCGGGGGACATTGACGGCGCACGCGCTATCTATGCCGCGATCCTGCCGGTGCTCGTGGCCAAGGGAGGCAACTTGCAGTCGTTTATCCAGTCTGCAAAGCATCTTCTCGTTCGTGCGGGCGCCATCGCACATCCCACTGTACGCCAGCCGGTGACGCCCATAGACGACCAATCGCTGCACGAGCTCGATACGTGGTCGCGCTTGACTGACAAGGAGCTGGCTAAGTATGCTGTCCCCGTAGCCGTACCACATGAGTAGGTATTTCGAAGCATACTACTTGGAGGTTCTCCATGGTTGCAACGACACGTCGGAAACTGCTCGCGCTGCTGGGTGCAACGACCCTAGCCGCTCCTCTTGCTGCTTGCGGCACTGCCACAATGCCGGCAGCACCGGAGCAAGGTGAGGGAGATGCCGAGGCTAAGCCGGCCGCTGAAGCCGCTCCCGAGCCGGAGGCCGTAGAGCTCAAGGCCATTACCCACGCCCAGGTAGTGTTTGATGACAATGGGCGGGTCAATGAGGCGTACCGCGCCGAGTTCGGCGATCGCGTCAATGTGAGTACCGACATTTCCCCCAATCAGTCCGAGATGCAGAACAATCTCAAGATCGCGCACGCAGCGGGCTCTGTACCCTATGACCTCATGTGGATCAATGCCCCCGCCATCATGTCCTTTGCCGCGTTGGGCATGCTCACTGAGCTGGACCCGTACATTGCCCGCGACGGCATCGACATGGGAGACATATTCGCTCCCTATGCGCTTGACATCTACACGGTGTTCGGCAAGTTCTGGGGCATGCCGAAGAACCAAGCGACCGTCGGCATGTTCTACAACGTCGACCACTTCGAACAGGCCGGTATAGACGTGCCGCAGGACGACTGGGATTGGGAAGACTGGCTCGATCTCGCTGAACAACTCACCGTGCGCCAGGGTGACAAGGTGGAGCGCTGGGGCACGCTGGTGGGCCCGTGGGGACAAACCCAGGGCTTCAACTGGATTGTCATCAACGGCGGCGAGATTCTCAGCGAGGACAAGACCCACTTGCGGTTCGGCGAGCCCCCCGGACTGGATGCCCTCAAGTGGGTGCACGATCTCGTCTACAAGTATCGGGTGGCGCCCACGTACGAGGAAACGTCCGCGTTGGGTGGGGCCTTCACGATGTTTTCGACGGGTTCGTTGGCGCTCATGCCGAGCGGCTCGTTCCTCTTTGGCCGCCCGCAAATGGCGGAGTTCCGTTGGCACGCGCAGGTGCTGCCCGTAAGCGTGCGGCCGGCCAGTGTCATTCACGCCGGCGCCATGGCGGTGCTCAATCCCATCGAGCATCCCGACGAGGCCTGGGAGTTCATCAAGCACTCCACCACCTCGGAAGTGGGCGAGCAGTCGACGGCGGTGTGGAACTTGCCCGCCACGTGGCGTGGCGCGGCCAACTGGGCGAGACTTAGCGACTACCCAGAGCCGGCCAAGATCTTCGTGGATTCCATGGAAATCGGCTATCCCTACCCTTATTCATTCTTTACGATTGAATGGATAGTGGCGGTGAGGGACGAGTTGAACAAAGGCTGGCTGAACGAGGTTGGCATGGAGGAAGCGGTAGCTACGGCCGTGAAAGCCGGCAACCTCGTGCTGGAAAAAGAGCAAGAAGAACTGAAACGACTCGGAATTCTTAAGTAAGGGCTTGTAGCTTTCAGTGTGCTAAGGAGGGCTTGTGCGGCGGTCACTGCACGTACGGCCGCTTGGAGAAGAGGTGCGGTTGCACTGCACGCCCTCTTTGGTCACGTCCTGAATAGTCTGGCCGAACGCTGGGAACAGAATCGTCACGCGCAACTCATCACGAATGCCGGGTCTGCCCAACGCGGCTCCGGCGTTCGTGATTCTTGAGAAAGGAAACATGTATGAACGACCGCCGCTATATGTTGTTTGAACCCACAGAATTCGCTTATAGCGAGCAAAAGGTCGCCTTCCGGGGACAGCACTACCAGCGCACAGTGGCCGACCTCACGCTGCAGACGCGCGGCTGGAACGTGGATCGTCCCTACGGTCTGTGGCTGGGTGTCTCGCCGCATTCGTCTGAGGAACGCTACGTGGAAGTTGAGCTTGACGGCAAGAGCGGGCGTGTACGCCTGGATCCGCAAGTGCGGCCGGAAACCGTGTGGACGCGCGTGGCAACGGTCACCTTGCGGCAGAGTTTTCTGCAGATGCGTGTCTCTTCACCGGAGGCCACGCTGCGGGGTTTCGACGGCGTCGTTCTCAGCGACGACCTCGATTTGGAGGTGCCGCCAACGGTGCGCACCGAAGCCGATCTGCACGCTTTGTTCAGCGATCCCAGCGGCTTCAGCGAATTGATGCCGAATCGGGTAGTCTCATGCTCGCGCCACGAGTTTCGCATGACCTACACCGTAGGCAAAGAGGGCATTGCCGTGGGCGGCGGCATTCTGGCGTTCGTGGAGGGATCCCTGTGGCGTGAGACCCACACGCCACAGACCGAAGATCCGACGAAACCGGGCTATGTGACGGTTTCGCATGAAGGCAGCGGCCGTGTTGACATAACCGAGATTGTCGATCCGGTTACGGGTTTGCACGACCGTGAATTGGGCATTCGCGTCACCGTCTCAGAAGCGCCGTTACGGGCCGGGGACACCATCACGCTCGTATTCGGCGACCGCAGCGGCGGCGGTCCCGGCGCGCAGGCCAACGTCGTCTGCTGGACCTATACCCACAATTACAAGCGCGCGTGGTGGCACCGCATGCCGGTGCTCACGGTCTGGGTGGATGCCCGCGCCAACGAGACGTTCTTGCCGCTGGAGCGCGACCGTGCCCATTCGTTTACGGTGGTTACCGATGAGCCCGCCAAGCTTTTCGTTACGGCAAAGGCCCACGCCCAGGCCGGCGTGCCCCATGATCTGAACGTCGCGGTGATGGACCAATTCCAGGCGCTGGTGCAGCCCGCGTACACCGGTGTCGTGCGCTTCTCGTGCGACCGGGAGGACGTAGACCTTCCTGCTCCGGTTCACTTGCGGGAAGGCGACGGCAGCCATAGCCGCGTTACCTGGGTGCCTCAGGGCGAGGGCACCTACGTCATCACTGCCGAGAGCGACGACGGCCTGACCGGTACGTCGAACCCGGTTGTGAGCGCTCTTGAGATGCCGGAGCACCGCGTGTACTTTGGCGACATCCATTCGCACTCGCTCTATTCCGGTGACGCGGTGGGCGAGATCGAGGCGCAGTACGAGCACGGCCGCGACGTGGCGAATCTCGATTTCATGTGCGCCTCGGAGCACGCCGAGTACGAGACCGACAACCAGTGGGTTGCCAACCAGATTCTGGTGCAGCGCTACCACGAGCCGGGCGAATTCGTGCCGATCAGCGGTTTTGAATGGGCATATTCGGATGCGGATGGCGAAGGGCACGGTCTCGGGCACCGCAACGTGTATAGCGAAAACGACTACCATCAGATTCTCCGCGGCAGTGACGTCGCCACGGCGAATCTGGAGCGCCTGTGGCACCATTTCGAGGGGCGTGAGGACGTGCTCGCGTTCGGCCACCATCCCTTGATGGTGCTTCGCTGGCACCAGCACAATCCCAAGTACGAGCGGTTGTTGGAGATGTACTCGGGCTGGGGTAATTCTGAGATTCGCGGCAATCCAGAACAACCTTGGGGCGGCCAGAGAGGAATGTCGTTGCAGGAAGTACTGGCGTTGGAAGCGCGCGTGGGCGTAATCGCCGGCAGCGACAACCACGACGCCCGGCCCGGTTACGCCGGCGCCGGCGAGCAATTCAGCAAGTCGGTGGCCGACGTCCTTTGGAAGCCGTCGGGACTGGCGGTGGTGTGGGCCACCGGCCTCACGCGCCAGGAAATCTTCGAGGCGTGGCGGGCGCGGCGCACGTATGGCACGTCAGGCCAGCGCATATTGCTGTCTTTTAAAGTCAACGGCCATTGGATGGGATCGGACATCGCGCTTGCGGCCCATGATACGCGACGCCTGGTGGTGAATGTCATCGGCACCGCGCCGCTTGCCAAAGTCGACGTTGTCAAGAACAACGAAGACGTCCACACGTGGCAGAATCCTGAGCACGGCGTTGACCTGGTGTGGGAAGACTCCAGCGCGGCGAGCACGGGTGACTTCTACTACGTTCGAGTAACGCAAACGGATAAGGAAATGGCGTGGTCAAGCCCCGTGTGGTTAGATGTGATGTAACTGGGCTGGAAGTGTCTCCAAGTGTTGGCTCCCGAATGCTATTGATGCTAGCCGTGTCCACGTGAAATATCCCCTCTCCCTCGAGGGAGAGGGCTAGGGTGAGGGGGTATCTTTGGCGCTACCGACCACCGCAACGCATTGGCATTGACTTGCATAACTCTTCACAATCACCGAATAT
>VXOZ01000210.1 GCA_009839775.1 Chloroflexota bacterium
GCTATACTAGCGGTGGCGCCCCTTGCAGCCTCTGACGTACACATTCGGGCGAGCGGTCAGAGAAACTATGCGGGATCTGGGGGGAGTTCAGCAGGCGTGACCGCTGCTGCGAAGCAGACGACCACCCTGCGCTACGGTCTTGCAGGCTGAGGACGAACCGGTCTGCCACGCCTGCTCACGTGGCATCTCCCTATACCAAGATATACAGACGAAAGGTCCCAGGTGACCTCAGTAATGCAGATAGCTCCAGCACTGAAAGCGTATACTTGAGGGACGATCACGATCGGAAATCGCTCAATGCGGAAGACTTCGTTAAAGCCTTATGACAGGCGTGGCTAAAGGGGAGATACACAATGGAACTGGGACGCTTCCTTTCAGGCTTTGGCAAACAGCAAAATGACGACGACATGATGCCGGAGAGCGTGCGTGAAGAGGCCGCCGACGCGCTCGACGCCCGGCCCACGGACCGCTCGCGCGTACCGCCGGGCCAGTGGATCACGCGCGGCTGGCCGGTGCTCACCTACGGCTCCACGCCGCGTTTCGATCCCGCCCGCTGGGATCTGCGCATCGTCGGCCTGGTGGAAAACCCGCTCACGTGGGACTACGAGACCTTCATGAATTTGCCCACCAAGAAGGTGCTTTGCGACATTCACTGCGTCACCACGTGGAGCCTGCTCGACAGCGTGTTCGAGGGTGTGCCGGCCGAGTACGTGGCGGAGCAAGCCGGGATCAAACCGGAGGCGACCCACGTCATCGCCCACGCCGAACAGGGCTATACCGCCAACCTGCCGCTGGGGGACTTCCTGCGCGACGACGTCTTGCTGGCGTACAAACACAACGGCGAAAACCTCTCCCTCGACCACGGCTGGCCTCTGCGCCTCATGGTGCCCCACCTCTACTTCTGGAAGAGCGCCAAGTGGCTGCGTGGCCTGGAATTCGTCAATGCCGACGAACCCGGTTTCTGGGAGGTGCGCGGCTACCACATGCACGGCGATCCCTGGACCGAAGAGCGGTATGGATAGCTAGCGGTCTCGGCAATTCAGACCATCATTGCCAAACGCTATCGCCTCTTTGCCGTCTTGTTCCGGTAGCGCAGGCCCTTCGGCGGGCTCAGGACACGTTTGCAACCTGCGCCCGGATGTCCCAGATGAGTGGCGAGGGCAATGCGTAGTCTAGTGATATTGAACGGGTGTAAGGTGTAGGGGCACGATATATCGTGCCCCCACGTGCGTCGCATGGAATTGGGAGAGAAGACCTTAAAGGAATTGCCATGACGAACACAAGCTGCTCGACGGCACTCTTCAGAGACCGCGACCTGCCCGCGGCATTGGACGGCATTGCCGCAGTCGGGTTTCCCCAGGTGGAACTCAACGTGCGCGAACCCCACGTCTATGGGTCGGATGCCGCGGAAGAACGCCGCCTCACCGCGTTGTTCGCCGGGCATGCGGTGAACGCGCGGACGATGCACGCGCCGGCGGGCCGCAGCATCCTGGCCGTGTTGGACGAGGAGTGGCTAAGTGAGAGCGTGGGTATATTGAGCGGCTACCTGCGGCTGGCCGGCAGTCTCGGCCTTACGGAGATGGTCATTCATCCCATTCCGAATCCGAGCTTCTTGCCCGACCCCGACGACCCGGCACTCGGTCAGAAGGAGCGTGACGGCATACGACGCACGCTGGACGCGCTGATGCCCACCATCGAAGAAGTGGGTGTACGCGTGACCTTGGAAAACCTGCCCTATCCCGACATGCCGCTCAACAATATGGCTGAACTGCGCGAGGTGGTGGCACCCTACCCCAGCGAGCGCGTGGGTCTCATCATCGACTTGGGACACGCCGGCAAGGTCAAGCGTGACCCGGCGGACGAAATCCGCATCGCCGGCGACCGCCTTTGCGGAACGCATATCCACGATCTCGACGCTCCCGACGGCGACGTCGACCACCACTCGCCGGCGTTGAACTCCTACGATTGGGTCGCAATCCGCCAAGCCTTCGCGGACATCGGCTACCAGGGACCCTGGACGATGGAGGTCTCCCAGACGAGCCGCGGCGAGAGCCTGGAAGAGTTGGTTGCCGAAATCAGTGTCTGGCTGGCTGGTTGGGTCTAGCAACCTGGGTGGGAATGCGGCGCACTGCTACCCCGCCCCCACTGGACTCCGGCTTTCGCCGGAGTGACGGAATACAAGCCAACCGTGCCCTCACCACACGTACGCAATCTAGCGCAACCCAGATCAGCAGTTACCGCCGCTGCCACATGGCTTCCAGCCGGTCTTGCGGAGTGAACCCCAGGAGGCGCTTGTTCTTCTCGTTGGAGAACCGCTGGTGGGGCAAGTCGGCGTGGATGTTGAAGGCCTCGCAGCGGGAGGGCAGCGTCGCCAGGTCTACCTCCAGACCCAGCCGTATGGCTTCAGCCGCATCGCGCCAGGAGATGGCAAACGGGTGGTCTCCGCGCAGTGTCGGATTGTTGTGATCGCGGAATTCGTAGAAGAGATAGGTGAGTACGTGCACGTCGTGGTTTTCCGTAAACACCTTGCAGATCTCCTGCCCTACCCCTTTGCTGAGCGCGTAGGGGTTGGTGCTGGGATGCGGCGGCACGTCGGGATTGATCTCGTAGTCAAACGTCGTGTAGGTATTGCCTTGGATGGTGAAGTGCGGGCCGGTATTGATGACGCGCGAAATGCCATGCGAGACGGCTGCCCGCATCATGTTGTAGCAGCCTCGTGAATTCACGTCGAAGGCCGCCCGACGGCGGCCTTCACGTTCCACCGAGCAGTTCACGATGGCGTCTATGCCTTCCGCCGCGCCGTGCACCTCAGCGGGTGAGGCGATATCCACTTGCTGGAACTCATGCTGCGTTTCAACCGGCACGATATCGGTTACGCGTAAGGTATGTTCGCCTTCCAGCGCGCGTATCACGTGGGGCCCCAATCGGGCGGCACCACCGACAATCAAGACCTTCATGCGTCACCGCCGGGATTGGTGCTGAGCGGCGAAAACTCTAGCCCCTGCCGGGCTTTTTCAGTCGTAAATCGCGCCCCTGGAAACTCGGACTGAATGTGATAAATCCCCCAGGGTTCCGGCGGCGCTGCCAAAGCACATTGAAAAGCCCGCCCGGCGTCCGCATACGAAAGCCACGTCTGATCGGGCGGTTGTGCGGCGCCATTGGTGCTCGCGCCAAGAGTGCCCAAGCGCAGGCACGTAACGGCCAGGCGGCCTTCCCGCGCGAACTCGCGGCACACAAACTCGCCCAAGTGGTGCGCCAGAACCTGCGACTCCGTGGAGGGCTGAGGCCGCCATCTTTCGTTGATTGCCCAATCGTCATCGCAATTGGCAAAGACGCTGAGGCTGCCAGCGAAAATGCAACGCGAGACCCCGGCCTCACTGGCGGCATGGAGCAAGTTATACGTGCAACGGGTGTGAAAGTCGAGCTGCCGGTTTGCTGACTCTTCCGAGCTATCTATCTGCGCCGGCGGCAGCGCGGCCAGATGAATGAGCGCATCTACGCCGGCCACGAGCCGGTCGGTGGCCGCATCATGGCCGAGATCGCAGCGCACGAACGGCCACGTCGTCTGCACGTCGATAACATCTGTCAGGCGCACGTCATGGTCATCGGCAAACGCCCGCGCCAACTCTTGCGCCAAAGGCGTAGCGCCTGACGTGATCAGCAGGTTCACGCCAGCGGCTCCATGTCGTCCCAGCTTTCCCCAACTTTGGCATCTACCTTTACCGGCACGTCCAGAGCGACAGCATTCTCCATCAGCGGCACCACGAGATCGGTGGTCGCGTCAATTACGGCTTCATCGCACTCGAAGACCAGTTCATCGTGCACCTGCAGCAGCATGCGCACCGGCAGTCCGGTGGCCGCCAGTTGGTCGGCCACGTGCAGCATGGCTACCTTGATGATGTCGGCGGAGGTGCCCTGCACGGGCATGTTGATGGCCATGCGCTCGGCGGCCTGACGCACGTTGAAGTTAGAGGCCTGCAACTCCCGGATGTAGCGGCGGCGTCCGAGCACCGTTTCCACGTAGCCGTGCTCGTGTGCGAACTGCTTCGTCTTATCCATGTACAACCGCACACCCTTATAGGTATTGAAGTAGTTCTCTATGAATTCTGCCGCTGCCATGAAATCCAGGTCGGTGCGTTGTTCCAGGCCGTGGGCGGTCACGCCGTAGACGATGCCGAAGTTCACCGTTTTCGCCGTACGCCGCATGGCCGCCGTAACCTCATCCATCGCCACTTCAAAAAGCTGGCTGGCGGTGAAGGTGTGAATGTCTTCCTCGTTGCGGAAGGCCTTGCAGAGCTCGTCGTCCTGGCTCAGGTGTGCCAGCACGCGCAGGTCGATCTGCGAGTAGTCGGCGGCTAGGAGGACTTGGCCGGAACCACCGGCAACGAACGCTTGGCGTATCTTCCGTCCCTCCGCGGTGCGAATGGGAATGTTCTGCAGGTTGGGATCGTTTGACGAAAGCCGCCCGGTGGCAGAGCCGGTCTGTTCGAATGACGTATGGATGCGCTGTGTCTGCGGATTCACCTTGGTCGGCAGCGCGTCGAGATACGTGGACTTGAGCTTAGTAAGCTGGCGGTAGTTCAGCACAAGATCAACGATCTTGTACTCGCTGCGCAGCGGCTCCAACACTGAGGAATCGGTGGAGTATCCAGTCTTGGTCTTCTTGGTCAAAGGAACTTCGCACTTTTCTACGAGGACGTTGCCGAGTTGCCTGGGCGAGTTGATCTTGAATTTTTCATCAGCATCAACTTCCGCGTAAATCTCAGCCTCAATCTTCCCAATGCGCTCCGCCATGTCCGCCGTTAGCTCTCTTAGCAAATCCACGTCCACGGCAATCCCCGCGAACTCCATGTGCGCAATCACGGTCGCCAGCGGCAGTTCCAGTTCATCGTGGAGCGTACGGACGTTTCGCTCGTCCAGATACTCTTCCAGCGCGGCGCGCAGCGACAGCAACATCTCCGCCTCGTGAGCGGCTGCCTGCGCCAGCGCGGCGGGGTCGGCAGCGGCCAGGGACTTCTTGCGGTCGCGGAGATCGTCCACGCCCTCCAGCGTCGCTCCAAGCACGTCGAAGACGGCTTGCTTTAGCGTGGAGGAGCGGGCGCCGATGACGTTAGCAAAGTAGCCAGCCAGGTGGCAGTCGAACTCCACGCCGGCCACGCCGATGCCGTAAGTAAGCAGCGCCAAGCACAGACCCTTGGCGTCAAACACGATTTTGGGCACGTGCCGGTCGGCAAGCACCGGAGCGATGGCTTCCAGAGTCCCGGATCCCGCTAGGTCAACGTAGGCCGCTTCGTTCCCGCCCCACGCGAACGCCAATCCCAGGAGACGGGGCCAGGAGGGCGGATCGGGATCGAGGACAGGGAGGACGGCGACTTCACCCACGTCGCGCAAGGTCGCGCACAGCCCCCCCCGATCCCATGGTCGCGGCGACGTATTCCC
>VXOZ01000138.1 GCA_009839775.1 Chloroflexota bacterium
TCCTCTGGCTGCTGATCTTTGCCGTAATTTGCACGTCGTTTGCCCTGGGCGGGCCGATAGTCGTGGTGCGCCAGTGGATGGAAAAATTCGGCATCTGGGTCATGACCGCGGCGTCATTGTGGTTGACCTATTCTATCGTCAGCAGTTTCAATCTCGGCGACGTACTTGCTCAAACGAGTACCGATGGCGCGCCCTTCTGGGTAGGCATAGACCTCGTCATAGCCATGCCGATTTCCTGGATACCGCTCATTGCGGACTACAGCCGCTTTGGCAGGAGTGAAGGGGGCGCGTTTGCCGGCACGTGGTTGGGCTACTTTCTGGCGAACTCTTGGTTCTATGGGCTCGGCGTCTTGCTGGTAGCTACCGTGACTCTCGGAGACATGAGCAATCCTGCCGTTGCTATTGCGGGCGCGATTATTGTCTTCACCGCCGGTTGGCTGGCATTGCTCGCTACCTTGGCCGTGGAGACCGATCAGGCCTTTGCCGACATTTACTCAGCGGCCGTCACCGCCCAGAACGTCTTCTCGCGCATCCCGCAACGGGTCTTCGTCGTGATTGTCGCGTTGATTGGGCTTGTTTTGGCGTCATTCCTGAATATGGTGACCTATGAAATCTTCATGCTGCTCATCGGCTCCGTTTTCATCTCACTCTTTGGCGTGATGGCGGCGGACTTCTTTGTCGTGCGGCGGCAAGAGTATGAAACGGCCGACCTTACTTCCCGTGAAGGCGCATACTGGTACCTGGGCGGCGTGAACTGGCTGGCACTCATCTGCTGGGCGGCCGGGGTCAGCTTTTATCACTTGTTAAACCCCAATCTCCTGAGCAATTTCGTAGACGGCGTGCAGGGCCTGGCGCCGGAGATATTGACCGGCTATGGCGGTTCTTTGCCTTCATTCATCTTGGCATTCGTGCTCTACACGGTGCTCAGTCCCTTGCTGCTGCGGCGCAACAGTGAGGATGAGTGAGAGGACAGTACATTCCGTTTAGAGTACGACGCTTGTGCTGGCCGTGCCGCTCGCTCTGAGCTTGTCGAAGGGTTACCGGCGCAAGATTCAGATTGCGGCAACTGCGCGCGATCCCCGTTCATACTTCGACAGGGGCTGCGCGCAGCCGGCTGCGCGCAGCCCTCAGTACGAACGGGGAACACCAAATTGCTTTAGCAAACAGATTCCGACAATTGAGCGAACGCCATAGCTGCTCGCTCTCGCAACCTTGCGTCATGGACCTTAGCAAGTTGTCTTGGGTGCCTTGCGTTAGCCGTTCCCGTAAAGCGTGTCCGTCTTGGCCGCCATGATGAAGTCGTTGCGATGGAGACCTTTGATCTTGTGCGTCCACCACGTCACCGTGACGCACCCCCACTCGGTGAGCAGGGCGGGGTGGTGCCCTTCTGCTTCCGCTATTTCCCCAACCGCGTTCGTGAACGCCAGCGCCTGGACAAAGTTCTTAAATCTGTAGACCCGCTCCAATTGCGGGATCCCCCGGCGCTCTTCCAGATGCCACTCCGGGATCTGGGGCTGCAACTCCGCAATCTCCTCGGTCGTCACCTGCGGCGCGCCCTTTCGACAGGCCACGCATTTCTCTGCTGTTAGCGAGGCCATGCTCCCCTCCTTTCTGGCTTTTATCTTGTTTGCATTTGAAATCCATATAGTTCTCCAACGGGTTGTTTTCAGCATAGCAAACAAGCGTGAAAGGAGGGCAATCTGTATTGCTTTAACCCTAGCTGCGCAAGCCTCGAAAGCGAACGATAGTTCCAGAAACGTAGACCATTACATAAACGCAGTGAATCGCTTTAGAGCAAGAATTTTTCACTAGTGCATCACTCAGTAAGCACAGATTCGGTTAGTTCCATGGAGACTTGCCAGTGTTAATTTGCAGGAGTAAACTTCCGGTAGGTAAAACGTGTTGCATCTATTCTTGAGGAGGGGTAACGATGCGTCTCAATCAACTTACACGCCGGCGTGTCCTTGGTGGCGTGCTCGGAGGCAGCGGCGCGCTCCTGCTCGCGGCGTGCGGACAGGCCACGATGACGGGCGAGCCGCAGGAGGAGATGGCGGAGAAACCGGCGGAAGAGGCTAAGCCGGCAGAGCCGGAAACCGTAACGCTCAATGTGATTTGCTATACGGAAGCGCAGGGCGGCGACTATGAGCGTTCGATTGCCGGCTATCGGGCGGAGGTCGGTACAGATATCGATCTATCGATTGACGTGACCGCATGGGGCGAATACTGGCCGAAGCTCAAGACTTCCGCCGCTGCGGGTACGCCGTTCGACGTGATGATCATGAACGGCCCCAACATCATGTTCCACGCGGCGAACAATATCCTCTACGACCTTTCCCCTTACGTTGCCGCCGACAACATTGACATGCTGGAGACATTTCCGGCCTATCTCGTGAACGTCTACACACTCTTTGGCAAGGTCTGGGGCCTGCCGAATTTTCACGCCACCATCGGCATGTACTACAACCGCGAGCATCTGGGCGAGGCGGGACTAGATGAGCCGGCGGAGGACTGGACGTTCGACGACTGGTTGGAGATGTCGCAGAAGCTCACCAAACGCCAGGGTGAAACGCCGGAGCGTTGGGGCACGTACGTGTCGGTCTGGGGCCAGACCGAGGGATACAACTACGTCCTGGCAAACGGCGGCGAGATTCTGAATAAGGAGAAGACCGAGTTTCTCTTTGGACAACCCGCCGGACTGGAAGCGTTCAATTTCATGCACGGTCTCATTCACCAGCATGGTGTCGCGCCCACCCGCCCGGAGGCTTCCGACGCCGGCGGCAAGCGCAACATGTTCCATAACGGCTTGCTGACGTTCCGCGCCAGTGGGCCCTGGGAATTCGGCCATCTCGCGCCGCTGGACCACATCAACTGGGGTGTGCAGTACCTGCCGCGAAACGTCCGCCAAGCCAACGTGGTGCACGGCTCGTCCTTCGCGGCCGGCGACCAGGTGAAGACGCCAGATCACTCGTGGGCGTTCATCAAGTACGCCACCACGTCGGACACCGGCGAGGCCTCTACTGCCGAGTTCACCATGCCCGGCAGTTGGAAGGGCTCCCGCAATTGGACCGCCAATAACGACTTTCCCGAACTGGCCCAGAAGTTCCTCGACTCCATGGACTGGGGCTTCGACTATCCGCAGTCGTACTCCACCCTGGAGTGGAACTCCGCCATTCCGGCCGAGCTCAATAAGGCCGTGGACAACGAGGTGACCATGGATGAAGCCGTCGCCACCGCCGTCGGCATCGGCAACAAGATCCTCGAAGAGGAGCAGGTAGAGCTAAGGCGGCTGGGTGTGATCGGCTAGCAGCGGTGGGTTTAGAGACAATTGACAGAGGCGCTCCAAATCGGAGCGCCTCTGTGCAATTAATGGCTGCAGGCCTTCAAAGAGGGCTCGAGAGTAGTGCCGGTCGACCACTCCTCGCGGCGAAGCGCGCGCGGCTGAGTCCACCCATGTGGGTCCCACCACGGCAACTGTACGTTGCGCATAGCCTGCCTCCAAAATGCCCGACATTGCGCTCTCACGCTCATGATGCTACATCCGCAATTCCGGCTGGCAAGAGTTCAAAGGAATCTGGCGGCGCATGCCTTAACTAGAGCTGTCACCTTGGGATGATTTTCTTACTCTTCCATTCACATATTGGAATAATGCTTCAGGAAGCCGTTGTCGAGTTTGTGCTGGTAGCACCCAAAACAACTTGTCGTCCCAAATCACGTTTCCCATAGCACTGCTATTCCCCTTGAAAGTTGGGTCGTACTTGAAGTTCTTAATAGTTTCTTCATTTGCCTCCAGCGCTTCTTGAAGCGTTTGAAACTGAACTAGCCCTCCAATTCGCACCCGCTTTCCCTGTTGATCTGTTCCTTCTATGCTGGCTAGATCGGAGACTTTATCGTCGTAAATCTTCCTCAAATCCTCTTGAGTCTTCTTACTCAGTTCAGAATAAAGACAGGCGATGTCGTGAGTGAACCTGCACTCTCCACCGTTATCCAACTCCCATAGCGCCTTTATCACGATTTCAAACACGATTGAGTTTAGAATATGAGAAACGTACGTCCTCCACTTCCTGTGTTCATCCAAGGTATCCTCTTTCTCACCTTTGGATGCAGCTTTCGGTACCTGAATTGCGTGAGATGGGTTGTCATCTAGGTACTTGGCGATTTCCATACAGGAACGCAAAGACTCAATCTTCTTTTCCAAGTTACTTTTCATAGTCTCACCTCTAGTGTCTTATGCATATTCTTACAAAAAAGCCATGTATTGAGCTTCAATAGGCCTATGCCTTGTGTGAAGATCCTTCAAACCCGCCGCCTGAACATCCACGTAGCCACCGGCATAGCAACCACGATGATGCCGACGCACCAGAAGAGCGCCAGCCAGCCGCTGTTGCCAATCGGCGTGCCGACCATCCAGGCGCGCATGGCTTCGATGACGTGGGTAACGGGTTGGTTCTCGGCAAAGATGCGCAGCACGGCCGGCATGCTGGCGGTGGGCACGAAGGCGCTGCTGGCAAAGGTGAGCGGCATAAGCACCATAAAACCTGACCACTGCGCGGCCTCCAGCGACTTGACCACCATACCTAATATCGCCGATATCCAGGAAATTGCCAGGGTAAAGAGCAGCAGCAGGCCGAGCACCAGCAGCCACTCGGCGGGGTCAGCCGTGGGGCGGAAGCCAACGAGAAAACTCGCCGCGAGCATTATGAGAGCCGATATGGTGTTGCGCACAAGATCGGCGATGACGTGCGCCGCGAGCAGCGCGGAACTTGCCATCGGCAGCGCCCGGAAACGGTCCACAATACCCTTCTGAAGGTCCACTAACACGCTGAAGGTGGTTGTATTCGCCCCGAAAGCCGCGGTCTGCACCAAGATTCCCGCCACGAGAAAGTTGACATAACTTGTCTCGCCCGTGTTGATGGCGCCGCCAAAGACGTAGCGAAAGAGCAGCAAGAACATTACGGGCATGAGGAAGGTTGAGAGCAACTGATCGATGTTGCGTAAGATGTGCGTGAGGCTGCGTTTCGTCAGCACCCAGTAGTTATCAAGCGTCCAGAAGATCTCCGGACGGGCCTCCGTTTGGGTGTCGGCAAGCAGAGAGACCGATTGCTTCATTGCGTCTTCTTCTCCTGATACTCTTCTCCATTGTCGTTTGCTTGTGGCGTAGCCGCAGCCCCGGTGAGCGTGAGAAAGACGTCGTCCAGGGTGGGACGATGCAGCGAGACGTTTTCCACCTCTACGTCGGCGTCTTCCAGGCGTTGCAGCACCTCTCTCAGCTCGTGGACGCCGCGTTGGCTGGCGATGCTCAGCAAGCGGCGCTTGCTATCCAGGTGCAGGGCTTGGCCGTCCAGCACGTGCTCAGCTTTCGCAAAATCACTCTGTGCGGCAA
>VXOZ01000295.1 GCA_009839775.1 Chloroflexota bacterium
CCCCAAGAAGTGGGCCCCACTATCACCCATGATGATGCGCGCGCGATATACGTTTAGGGGAAGAAAACCCAGGACCGCGCCCGCAAGAATCAGTGGGAGAAAAGCAATACTGAACTGCTGCAACGACAGGCTAAGGAAGAAGAGTAGACCCGCGCCAATAAACGAGAGCCCACCCGCCAGTCCGTCATAGCCTTCAACGAAATTGATGGCATTCATCATGCCGACGATCCAGAACAGCGTGATGAGAATGGAAAGCCAGCCGGCAAAGAAGATGTGATTATCCAGGGGCGTAGCAAGCCACTCAGGGAAAGAAATGCCGCCGCCAAAGGGATCGCGGACGAACTTGATGACGATGTCGAACCAAATGGCTACTCCAGCCGCAGCAATTTGCGCGAGGAACTTGGGCAGCGGCGGCAGCCCGCGGACGTCATCGATGAACATAACGAGCGTAATGAGCCCGGCGCCCAACAGCAGTCCGAGAATCTTCGTGTCGAATTCCAGGTCCTCGCGCAGCCATATCGCCGCGCACAACGTACCGGCGAATGCCGCGAAGATGGCAAGTCCGCCGATGCGGGGAACTGGTTTCTTATGTACTCTGCCTTCTCCAGGCTGGTCCAGCCACTGCAGTCGCAAGGCAAGACGCCGCACGGCAGCGGTGAGAAGCAAAGCAAGGATAGCAGCAGAGAAGAGGGCGAGCAGAAGGGTACTTGTCGCAGGTTGCACAGTTCTAACCCAGAATGAGCGCTGCGAAGGTGGGACTATGTCCGCCAGACAGTATACCACCACCTATATCCCCGCTCCATGTTTAGACGTGTGCGCTCTCACGGCGGTACAATGATGGTAAGGGAGGATACCGTCATGCGGATGCCGTCATTTGCAACGGAAGATACGGAGGAGGGTCCGCAAAGATTGCCCGAGCATCGACCGGAGCAACACGTCGAAGAGAGCGACCCCTTGGGCTTTCTCGGCGGCTTTGTGGCAGGCGCGATGTGCAGCGCGGTCGGCTCAACCACATGGTTGTGGTCCCTTGGCGTTCTACTGCTGAACGTGGTGCCCCAACTCGAACGCTTTACGCAGCCCACGCGGCCGCTCCTCAACCTGGATCGCCTCATCGGCAGTCCCGCTGGTGACTATGCCCTGTTCATATTTATCGGGGGGCTATTCTTTTCCTGCCTTCCCATCGCTCTTGCCCTTACATTAAAGGAAGAAGTGCACACGTTTAGCCTGCGCAATGGTCTCTTTCTTGGCTGGATGTTGGGCCTCTTCTCCATCCCGATCATGGTGTTTCAAGCCTTCACCGAGTCTTTGGGAAGGCTGCCAAGTCTCTGATCCTTAAGACAACGTACGGCTGTGACTCTGGATGTCGCCTAGCGTATACACTAGTGCGTGGGTAGCAAGTGACTGAAGCAGGCAGCAATCCTGCGCGGATGATTCAGGCGTGTGGCCGCTCGACGCCGCGCGATGACCTTTGCCCACAATTGCTTGCCTGCACGTAAGCTTTCGCGAGCACAAAAGATGATCTGCCTAGCATGCGTTACCTGCTAAGATAGGGAATATGGCGCAGAAAACACCAAATACCGAGATGAGTTCGGTACAGGGCGAATACCTCATTCGCGTGTACACCATGCTCCGTGAAGGCTCCAGAGTCGTGGGGTCGCGCTTGGCGGAGCGACTCGGGGTCTCTGCCTCCGCGGTTACACAGGCTTTCCAACGCATGGAACGCCAGGGGCTGGCTGTGATTGACCAAGAATGGGGCGTTCAACTGACCCCTGAGGGACGCAGCATCGCCGAATCGATTATTCGCCGGCACTATCTCATCGAAAGGCTGCTGGTCGATACCCTGGGTTTTGACTGGGCAGATGCCGATGATGAGGCGGAACGCCTTGAGCACTCGCTCTCGCCCAAATTGGAGACGTACTTGTTCGAGAGTCTTGGGCAGCCAACCACGTGCCCCCATGGCAACCCTTTCCCAGGCTCACCGGATGAGGAACGTCTGCTTGGCGCCCGTAAGTTGACAGAAACAAAGGCGGGAGAGAGCGTGGAGATCTTGCGCATTACCGAAGAAGGCGAAGATGAAGGCGACCTGCTTCGCTTCGCCCACGATCACGGCCTGCTGCCGGGCACTTCAGCAGTGGTTGAAGAGATCGACTTAAGAGCCGGCCACTTAATGCTGAGCGTGGAGGAACTTCATGTCGAGATGCCGGCTCGATGGGCCCAATGCGTGCGCGTCTCCAGTCCAGCTTCTGAGACGACGGAGATTTCGGGCTAGGAGCGTCGCAGTTCTTCGCCTATGGGCGCCTCCGTGCTCACCAAAGCATCGGCTTGCTGTCGAGGGGCATAATCTCCAAGCCGGAGACCTTACTTGGCTACCTCTTCCAAGTAGCTGGCAAGCGCGGCTTGCCACGGGCGCAGGTCGTCTTGACCGAGGGCGGCTAGTCGCTTGTGGGCCAAAACCGAGTAGGGGGGGCGGACGGCTGGCGTGACGTACTCTTGGGACGTGGTGGGGGAGAGGCCCGCTTCAATGCCTGCGAATGCGAAGATTGCTTTGGCGAACTCATACCACGTGCACGAACCGGCGTTCGTGACGTGTACGATGCCAGAAATGTCTTGCGTAATCAGCCAGGCTACCTTTTGTGCCAGGTCTTTGGTCGCAGTGGGTGTGCATTCTTGGTCGTCCACGACGCGCAGTGCGGCCCCTTCACGAGCCAGACGCAACATGGTTTGGACGAAATTACCGCCCTTACCGCTCGCACCGGCCATGCCGTAGAGCCCGCACGTACGTACGACCAACGCTCTGCGCCATGTCACCTGTGCAAGGTATTCACCGGCCAACTTGGAGGTTCCGTATACTGAAAGCGGTGCCGGAGGATCGTCTTCGGTCAAAGGGGAGCGTTTCGCCTGTCCGCCATACACGTAGTCTGTACTAAAGTGTACGAGCAATGCGTCTTGCTCCTCACAGAGTTGGGCAAGGTGACGCACGGCAAAGGCATTGGTGGCAAAGGCAGGCTCTAACTGTGTCTCGCAGTCGTCAACACGGTGAAAAGCGGCCGTGTTTATGAGCACGTCTGGCTTGAACGACCGCATTGCTTCTGCCGTTTGCATAGCGTTACAGATGTCTAATTCTTGGCGCGAGAGCGCCCGCACCTCATGGTGCGTCAGCGTCCGTTTCAAGTCGAACGCTAGCTGCCCGTTTCCGCCTGTGATGAGGATTCGCATAGCACCGTCGTAGAGACCTCTCTCGCCGCTGCGCACTGTCGCTCGGTATACAATTATCTTGTTTCTCAGCGTTCTTAAGCAGTGTACTCCTTTGAAGTTGTACACGGTTTTCGTAAGCTCGTAGTCACTGCTGAAGGCACGCTCGGGGAAAAGGATTAAGTCTTCCCGGCAAAGCAAAAGAGCAGTGTGCTGTGTCACAGACTTCTCGTTGCGAGGTCTCATAGGTGCAGGGAACTTCAGGCGAAGACACTTCGGTAGCGTATCGTAGCGGACCCACGCTTGATGTCGTAATCGTGGGCGGTGGGCCGGGTGGGCTCGCCGTTTCTCAGCAATTGGGCGATCGGGGTATCGCGCATATCGTCATCGAGAAGGGGGACTGTCCCGGTTGGCAGTGGGGCCAGACGTACGACAGCCTTCTCTTGCACACCGGAAAGCACCTCAGCGCCTTGCCCGGCATGCCGTTTCCAAGCGGAACAGACCTCTTCCCTTCCCGCGCCGCTTTCACAAGCTATCTCAAGAGCTATACGGAGCGGTTTACGATTCCCCTGCGCGTTGGCGTGGAGGCGCGCGCCCTCGAGCGGGAGGAGAATACTTGGCGCATCAAGATTGGTGAGGATTGGATTGCGGCGCGCGCCGTTGTGGTGGCAACCGGCATCATGTCGTCTCCCGTAGTGCCATGCTTTGCGGGCTTAGATGCGTACCAGGGAGGCTTGATCCACAGTTCGGCGTACAGACACCCGTCCCGTTTTACCCGCCAGCGCGTGTTGGTCGTCGGCATCGGGAATTCGGGCGCAGAGATCGCAACGGAGCTCGCTGACGCCGACGCCAGCGTGGCCGTATCCGTCCGCTCCGGGGTAAACAATGTGCCGCTCAGTATTGCTGGAATTCCGAGCCAATATCTGGGCTGGGCGATTTCCTGGCTGCCTCGCGCAATGCAGCAACGCTTGACCCGGGTGTTTGGGGACGTTGGCTCACTCTTGCGGGGCGGCAGTCCGTTGCCGCGAAAGAAGGACTTCAGCGACTGCCCGGACGTGCCTCTCATTGGCATGAAGCTGGCAAACGCCGTAAAGACCGGCCGTATCGAGCTCTTACCGAGCATTGAACGCTTTGGGCCGCGTGGCGCGAAGTTTGCGGATGGGACCGAGCGCACCTTTGACTCCGTCATCCTGGCAACCGGCTACAGGGCTGCGCTTGAATGGATGGGCGCTTACGGTGTCAGAGACGTCTGCGGCTTCGCCAAGCGGCGGGACCGCGTGCGGAGCCAGGAGTTCTCTAATCTCTACTTCATTGGGCACAATTATGATGGCAGAGGCGGCCTATATAACATTGCCGTGGACGCAAAACGCATAGCGCGGATCATCAGCCAGCGTCAGAGGCTATGATACGTGCCAAAGGACCACAGAGCTGTAGCCAATACCATGTGAAACCAGATGGGGATAGTCCGCTTGAACCATCTTCGCTCCGGTTTGAAGACCATGGTAAGTACGTAGCGCAGGACCATTGAGAGGAAGTAGATGCCGGCTGTCAGCCTCAATGGCGTTGCCAGGCTTTCCCACCAAGCCATGACGAATAGCCCTTCTGCGCGGTAGACGTCGGCTACGATGACGGCCATGAGCGCGAGCAAGGCTAATTGCGCCGGGAGAAGATAACGGTAGGGCATAAGGCCCGAATACCAGTGCTCCATAGCAGGCAGCCAGCGCGGAGCCCAAAGCGCCACGATTACCTGCCCAAAAACACGCAAAGCGAAAAGAACCGTGCAGAGAAGCAGGAGTGTGGGCACGAACGTCACGTGCAGTCTCCTTGTTTTAGCATAGTTGTGTTGGCTTATGGCCGGCCGCAATAGGGATGAGAGTTCGCTGTGCGAACACGCTGCGCTTAATACAAGATTGTGTGTCTTGGAAAGAGAGAACGCGTGGGTCTCTCCACCATTTCTCCCTAGCCGCTATAGTACAGGCTTGCTTGACAAGAATTGCAGTAGTTGGTAGGTTAATGCCCAGTAATTCTAATGATAGTTTGGCGTTATTGGCTTGTCTTGCTACAAGTCTTTGTTCCTTTTCGTAGTATGTTTGCGGGCTAGGAATTCACGCAGAAAGAACCACACATAGAGAGACGAATTCGGGGAATTCACAGCTAATTGGCTAGTCTGGGGTGCTTATATT
>VXOZ01000343.1:0-239 GCA_009839775.1 Chloroflexota bacterium
AAGGCCCGGCCATTGTGCAGGACGTGGTCTCCGTCTTCAGCCACCCGGAGCAGGCCCACACCCTGATCAGTCCTGACAACGCTGCGATGTTGCTCACGGTGAATTTCACAGTTGCGGCCTTTCAGCCAGTGGTAGACGAGGCCACCTACACCATCCGCGAGCGCGTACAACAGGGCAAGCCCGACGGCCTGAACATCCACTTCACCGGCGAGGCAGGGCTGGGCACAGATCTGGTAGAC
>VXOZ01000343.1:249-5347 GCA_009839775.1 Chloroflexota bacterium
GCCAGGTGGTGCTGCTCGTGATCGGCCTGCTCTTCTTCATCTATCGCGCGCCCTTAGCGGTACTCATTCCGCTCGTCACAATCACACTTGCGTATCTTGTTTCACGAGGAATTTTGGGCTATCTGGCCCAAATGGGCTGGCAAATCTCCTCGCTTCTCGATTCCTATATGGTGGTGCTCGTCTTTGGGGCCGGCACCGACTATTCACTCTTCTTCATTTCACGTTTCCGGGAAGAACTCGCCCAGAATTCGGCCTTTGAAGCGGCGGTGCGCTCCGTGCAGCGCATCGGCGCGGTAATCGCGGCAAGCGGCATCACCACGATGGTCGGTCTTTCCGCCCTCGGCATGGCGCGTTTTGGCCTCGTGCAAACCATGGGGCCGGGCCTGGCGCTGGCCGTTGGCATTACGCTGCTCGCCGGCCTCACCCTTACCCCGGCGCTGCTCTCCCTCTTTGGTCGTCATCTCTTCTGGCCGCGCAAGATGAGCGTCGAGAACACGCAGCCCTCCACCTTCTGGGTCAAGGTGAGCAATCTCGTTGCCCGACGGCCCTTCATTCCAGTGGTGCTGATTACGGTGCTCCTTGCCTTGCCGTACATTGGGCTTACGCAGTACCGCGAGAATCTCGCCATGGTAGCGTCTCTGCCCAAGACCACCGATGCGCGGCAAGGATTTGATGCCATTGCCAGGCATTTTCCGCAAGGAGAAATCGCGCCAGCGGTAGTGCTGCTCCAGCTTACGGCGAGTGCCGACCTTGCGTCTACCCCGTACTTGCGTGCTCTCGCGGCGCTGCAAGAGGATCTTTTGGCGATGGATGCCATCGACCAAACGCGCAGCATCATCGATCCCACCGGTGACGGGAACGCTGCGGCCGGCTTCACGGTTCCCGTTCAACTCGATCAGATCATGGAGTCTTTGCGTGCGCCGCGGTCAAGCAATGACGGCGCGCCTGCGCGTCAACTCGACGATGCTGAAACTCAAGCGAGCACACTACAACAGTACGTGGAGGAGTTAGCAGTCGCTTTTCCCGACGTGGCGCAAAGCGGGCAGTTTGCGCAAACCCGAGAAGCACTAGCCAACCTGTCCGCAGCAACTGCCGCTCTGCGCAGACAAGCACACCCCTCCGAACAGTTGCGGCAATTGGCAACGCAAGTACGGCAGCCAGCGCCGTCCGAAAGCGGGGACGCACCCGCTACAGCGCTTACTCCCGTAGGCACCTACTTGGCAGAACTAGCCGAGGCCTTTCCCAGTGCAGCCGCACAGCCAGCGTATGTGGAGGCAACCCGCATTCTCTCTGATATCCAGCAAGCAGCACAGAACACAACCGCCTCTGCTAATCTCTCTGCCCAGCAGCGAGCCGCGCAATTATCTCAGTTTCAATCACTGGCAGGCCAACTAGCTTTCCAACTTGATCTGCTTGCCGCCTTCTTCTCCGCTCAACCGGACGCAGTTTTCTTCCCCAGTGACGCTGCGGCGCGAGAAACTGGGCAGAATCCCGTACCTGCGGCGCTGGACGAGGTTGCGGAGGCTCTTTCCGCGTTGCGCGCCGTCTTCGCGGCGTACCCTCATCCCTACTTCATTCCCTCGACACTCACTGCTGCAGAGGACGCTTCCAGCACGATCATGCCCCTGTTTTTTTCTGAAGATGCGACGACCATTCGCTTCTTTGTCATTCTCAAAGACGATCCGCTGAGTCCGGAGGCAATCACGACGTTGCGCGACATACAACGAACTCTTGAGCAAAACCGTGACGGTCCGCTGGCGTCAGCCAGGGTCCTTCTTGGAGGAGCCACCGCCGAGATCACCGACATTCAGCAGGTAGTCCGCCAAGACCTGCAGGCGGTGGGGGTGGTGACGATAGTGGGCATCTTTGCCGTCCTCGCCATTCTGCTGCAAAGCCTTGTCGCCCCGCTCTACTTGGTTGGCACCGTTGTCTTTTCTTACGGCAGCAGCTTGGGACTCTCAACGTTGTTCTTCCAGGGACTCCTCGGTCATGAGGGCGTCTACTACTTGCTGCCGCTGACCGTAATGGTCATGCTCATCGCGCTCGGCGCGGACTATAACGTCTTCTTGGTGCACCGCATTCGGGAAGAGAGCACCTCCCTACCCCTGCGCGAGGGCGTGCGCGTGGCTTCGGCCCGTACCGGCGCGATCATTACGGCAGCCGGCGTCATCCTCGCCGGCACCTTTGCCGCGCTCACGGCATCCCCGCTGCAGATGCTTTTCCAGATGGGTGCCGCTGTCGCGTTGGGAATCCTCATCGACGCGCTCGTTGTGCGTTCGCTGCTCGTGCCTGGGATTGTGACTCTGGTGGGCAGCGCGAACTGGTGGCCGGCTTCTATCAGAGCCAATTGGTGGCCGCTTGTTCCTGCAGGAACGAAAGTCCCATTGGGAGGCGAACAAGCTCTGGCAAGGGGTATTGTGATTTTAGCTATCGCCGTTCTTCTTGCTGGTGCATTCGCGACCCGTGATCTCTGGTACACCGGCACCAGCGGCGCATCAGTGCAAGCCGCCGCGGCAGAAGAAATGCCGCCCGTCTTGCCTTCTCCGACACCACAACTGCTCGTAGTTCAACCGACACCTGTCGCGCAACCGACTCCTGCGCCGACTCCAACTCCCAGCAGTTCTCCGAGTCCAGCACCTGCGCCGACGCTGCCGCCGACACCCGCGCCCACGGAGTATATCGTGCAGGCCGGCGATACCCTCTCCGCTATTGCCCAAGAGTTCGGTGTCACCGTGAGCGCACTTGCAGAATACAACGAGATCACTAATCCTAACGTCATCTCCGTCGGTCAGCGCCTGCGAATTCCGCCGCCATAGTCTATGCCGATGAGATCACAACGCCACCCAATTGCGGCAATGTTCTGTTCCCGTCAAGCATGGGCGTGCAGGTCTGCCGTGTCCCAGTGGATAAGCGGGATTGTCAAGGTGTAGGGATATTCCCAACCTTTCGCCACCGGCTGCAGAAGAGATGGAAGAATGTCAGCGGCGCGAGCTTGCTCGGCGGCACTCAGCCCCAGCGTCCTTCCCAGCTCTTGAACCGCTCCCGCAAGATCCGCATACTGCAACTTTCGTTTCACGCTGAATGGCTCCACCCACGGCAGCACACCCAGCGCCTGTAGACCCCAAATAACATGGTCAGGCCGCGCACCGATACTGAACGGACCTCTTTCAAGCGACTGGTTGAGTGTGTTCAGCAGCACGTAAGGTGTGCCGATACTAAAGATAATGAGTACACGCTTCCGCGCCAACGACGAGAAACGCTCCAGCGCATGTTGCAGGTCAGCAGTACGGTAGAGGCAATTCGCGGCAAGCACGTAGTCGTGAGGAGCTATCTGCGCATCTTCCCACCTACCCGGCTGGGGAGTGACGCCCGAAACTCCCTGCCGCTCAAGCTTGCGTTGCAACACGGCCAGCATATCCGGGCTATGATCAAGCGCGGTCACGTCGCAGCCCTGCTGTGCCAGCGGGAGCGCATAGTTGCCCGTGCCCGCGCCGATGTCGAGGATGGAAGCGCCCGGAGGCACCAATTCCATCACGCGCCCTAACAGATCGGGAGCGCGCTTTGTCTGGGTATTCGGGCCGTCGAATCCGGGTGCGAGTTCCCGCCAAACCGCCAGATCCACCGCGTCATCCAATCTGGGGCCCCGGTCTGTCCCGGCTCTCTGTTCCGCTGCCCATAGCGCAAACGGGTCGAACGGCAGCCGGAGAGTGAAACTCGTACCATCAGTCGATGTTTTCACGCACTTATCTCCTTTGAGACCTACCCGAAGAAGCTATTGCATTCTCCTGGCTAAAGAAACTGAATGCTCAGTTGATTACCAAAGACCCGCGACTGGCCCGAAACTGATGCAATGGTCGTTCCGCGCGAGCATGACGGCCTGCGCCGAGTCTCGTTCCATTCCCTCTTCGTGGCCGGAGAATAAGACGCCTCTGTTCTTTAGTTGACAACAATTCTCATTAATTCTACACTATCCTCGTCTAATTGGAAATGGGATTGCGTATGAATTGCAATAGGAGGTCTAGATTGTGAAGCATCCTCATTTCAGCAGACGTCGTTTTCTCGGTGCCACGGCAGCAACCGGACTTGCTGCTATAGCGGCTGCTTGCGGTCCGACGGGCTCTCCGGGACCCGCAGATGAAGCCGACTCCCAGGGTGGGTCGGACGCGCCAAGCGCACAGGGGTCTTCTGGCGCGCCGCCGCGTAACCGCAGCGCCGAGGAGCTCGTCCTCGCCGCGCCGCGCGACCTGGCTAACGGTCTTGAGGACCCGTATTTCACGCATCTCATCGTGAACGCGTGGAATAGTCTCTCCAAGCTGGATAACGATCTGGTGCCCCAGCCCGAGTTGGCCGAGTCGTGGGAATCAAGCGACGACGCACGGGTGTGGACCATCAAGCTCCGCCCCGGGATCACCTTCCATGATGGCGGGGAATTCGATGCCGGCGCCGTGGCCGCCAATATCGAGCGCTACGTCAAGATTAGCCCGCGCAGCTCGCGCTTCTTCGGCTATAGCAAAGAGCGGGCACTGGGCCAGTTCGAGAAGGTCGAGGCAGTAGATGCGAACACGGTGCGGTTGACTTTAGGCGAGCCCCGGCCCGCGCTGCCGAACACGATGTCTAACTTCTATTCGGCGATGTTCTCACCGGCATCCTTCAATGCCGAGGGGAGCTTCAATGCGCCGCCGGCGAGCACCGGTCCGTTCAAGATCATCGAGTGGGAAAAGGGCCAACACCTCATCCTAGAGGCCTTTGAAGGGTACCACCTCGGCGCTCCGGCGGTGAAGCAAATCATTCTCCGCTCCTTGCCGGACCCCAATACGCGTGTCGCGGCGTTGCGCTCCGGTGAGATTGACGGCGTAGTCGATCTCGGTGGTTTGCAGCCGCAGCAGGGCGCGCAGTTGCGCGAAGACAGCGCAGTGGTCGTGAATTCAAAGCCCATCGCGCTCTTCCAATACTTGTCGTTCAACTGTAGGAAGCCGCCGTTCGACAAGCCCGAGATGCGCCAGGCAGTGAACATGGCCATCGATCGGGAGTCGCTGGCGAACGACCTGTGGCATGGCTTTGCGACGGCCGGTAAGAGTATCTTGCCATCGTTTGCTAC
>VXOZ01000426.1 GCA_009839775.1 Chloroflexota bacterium
CTTCCCGAACTGCGCAGGGCAGCTTCAACCTCAGCCCGCACCTCCGGCGGAAGCTCCTGCTCTCGTGCCTGGCGCAAGGCTGACTTTGCCGTGGATTCACTGAAGCGCCCCAAAGCCCACGCTGCATGCTCACGGAGCATGGGTGCTTCTGCAGGATCAAGTAGAACGCGGTGCAGCGCGGGGATCGCTGCCGGATCGCCGGCATTGCCCAGCGCGACGATGGCATTCCGCTTCAGTCCCAGTCGCTTGGCGCGCATGAGCGGTGTGCCCTGAAAGCGACGTTGAAACTCCTCTTCGCTGATTTCGAGCAAGGGGAGCAGCGGAATGGTGGGCCCAACGCCGGGCCGCGGCAGAAAGTCCGCGTCGCCGTTTGCCTCCGGATAGCGATTAATCGGGCAAACGTCCTGGCAAATGTCGCAGCCAAAGACGCGGGTGCCAATCTGTGACCGTAGTTCGCGGGGTATGCCGCCGCGGTTTTCGATAGTCAGATAGGCAATGCAGCGGCGGGCATCGACCTGATAGGGAGCCACGATTGCCCCGGTAGGACAAGCATCGATGCACCGGGTACAATTCCCGCAATTCTTCTTAAGTGGCTTAGAGTATTCCAGCTTCAGGTCCGTAATAATCTCGGCGAGGAAAACCCACGTGCCCTGCTCCTCGGTCAGAATCATGGTGCTCTTCCCGTACCAACCTACACCGGCGCGGAAGGCCGCGGCCCGATCGAGAATCGGACCGGTGTCGGCAAAGAAGCGTGCAGAGGCGTGCTGCGACTCTAAGAACGACACCAAGGCCCTGAGTTTCTTCCGCAGCACATTGTGGTAGTCCCTGCCCCACGCATAGCGCGACACGATGCCGTGGGGCTCACCAGAACGAGTGGAATCTGTTGCAGCATCGCCGACATAGTAGGGCAAAGCCAGCGAGATGATAGACCGTGCCTCCGAGAGCAGCCAATCCGGCCGCGTCCCGCGCTCCACACGCGAAGCGGTATACCAGGCCATGCCGTCGAGATGGCCGGCCTTGAGCCGGGCTCGCGCTGCGGCGCGGGTCTCAGTAAAGGGCGCTGCCGGCGCGATGCCGACCGGCCGGAAGCCGAGTTCTTGGGCACGCGCCGTGAGTTCTTCCGTAATGGTCATGACTTGGAATACTACGCTTCAGGGAATTTCTTCGTCTTCTTCATAGATTCGTAGCGCGGGGGCTTGTCCCCCGCCGGAGTAAGCAGCACAGGGCACATCTCCAATGTCGCCGCATGGGAGAGAAGGCACACAAGGATTGACCGTCCAACAGACGCAGGTTACAAACCTGCGCTACCGGGGAGCGGAACACTTTGCACCAGTCCTGAGCTTGCCGAGGGGCGTCCGTTGTTCGCTCCACAGTAATTGCCACAGCTTTGAAGCTTGTCCCCCGCTCTTGGCGCGAATGAAACGCTCGTCCTGACCCTTTCCTTAGTGTAGCGTAGACAAGCGAGAGGCTCTATGGCTCTTCCCGGAAGTCTCTGGTATTTTCTTTTGCCTGGCATCGCGCAAGTGAGGTTTGGAGTCTCGCTCAATCGTGAACTGACCCTGTTCTGCGGTGGGGTGTATATGCCGAGCACAGAGGCATTTCCTCTCCATTCCACTTCCGGTCATAGGGTATTCTCCCACCCGCATTCGCCGCTCGCCACTGCGCACCGCGCCTGCGGCCATAGGCTCAGCGGCAACTATTTCTACAGAAAATCTGAGACAATCTTGCAGCAGGATCATGCCCGAAGCGCGCCACAAAGCCAAGCATCCGACTTTTCAAGAGGGGTCGGCTGACCTTGACCACTGCCATGGGCTACGGCTATAATTGCGCTTGTGGATAAAGGTGGGGAAAAGTGGGTGGAAGTGTGGAAAAGTGCCTTGAAGCGGGCAGGTGGGTTTGTTCCTCGGCGAATTCCAACACACAGTGGATCAAAAGGGGCGTCTCGCTATTCCGGCCAAGTTTCGTGATGAACTCGCGAACGGCGCCGTAGTCACTCGTGGTTTTGACAAGTGCTTGGTCATATATCCGCGCAGTGAGTGGGAAGCCTTAGCCGAGAAAGTTAGCCGGCTGCCCCAGACCCAGCCGAATGTCCGCACCCTCAGCCGTTTGCTCTATTCGGGAGCCGTAGACCTCTCGCTTGACAGTCAAGGGCGTACGATTCTGCCGCAATTCTTGCGGGAGTATGCTGGTATAGACGCGAATGTGGCCGTCATAGGCCTGTATCAGCGCATCGAGGTCTGGTGTCTCGAGGATTGGAACGCGGTCAAGGCCACCACTGAAGCAGCGGGCGGCAGTCTTGCGGAGCAACTCGCCGACCTCGGCATCTAGCTCTTCCTAAGAGACTGCATACAGTATACCCGCGTATCCGTTCTCAGGCACAACTCAATGCCGGCATCTCGGCTCTACTTCTAGCTATCGTACCGTCAGGAAACCCCCAATGGCCTCACAAACCCTCGCAAGGCACGTGCCCGTCTTGCTGCCGCAGGTGTTGGAAGGCCTAAAGGCAGGCGACGGCGGGCAGTTCATAGACTGCACCGTGAACGGTGGTGGACACGCTGAAGGGATCCTTTCCCACAGCACCCCAACCGGTCATCTGCTGGGAATTGATCTCGATCCCAATGCCCTGGCGCGCTGTACTGCGCGTCTCCGCAGTTTCGGCAAGCGCGCTGTCTTCGTGCAAAGCAATTTCGCTGATCTCCTCGCCGCTGCCGAAGCCAAGGGGTATCGCAAGGCCCACGGTATCTTGTTCGACCTCGGCCTATCGTCCCTACAGCTTGCAAGCCCGCACCGCGGGTTTTCTTTACAAGCAGATGGTCCTTTAGACATGCGTATGGACCCGTCACAAGAACTCAACGCTGCCACGATAGTCAATAAATGGGACCAACAGGACCTTGCGACCTTGCTTTGGGAATATGGCGAGGAGCGGTACGCGCGACGCATCGCGCGGCGCATCGTCACGCGCCGCCGCGAACGCCCCTTAACCGTGGTCACCGACCTAGTCAAGATCGTGCAGTCTGTCTATGGCAAAGGCAGACAGCGTATTCATCCGGCCACACGCACATTTCAAGCTCTACGCATAGCCGTAAACCGGGAACTTGAATCCCTGCAGAGTGCTCTGGAGCAAGCACGCGATCTCTTAGTGCACGGCGGTCGCTTGGTAGTAATAGCGTTTCACAGTTTGGAAGACCGCATAGTCAAAGGATTTCTGCAACGCGCTGCCGGGCGCTGTATCTGTCCGGGAACCATACCGCAGTGTGTGTGTAATCCGCGCGAGACGCTGCGCGTGTTGACACGGAAGCCCATACGGCCCGATGCGGCGGAAATCGCGTGGAACCCACGCAGCCGCAGTGCGCGCCTGCGCATTGCGGAACGCGTTTGATAGCTTCGGAGCGGCAGATGGCACAACAAGAGTCAGTTCTTCCACGACCGGTTGCCAGAGCAGAAAGCCCTGAGCGGAAGCCGTGGTACTACGAACTGAGTCCGGCGGTAGCCGTGGACATGGGCATACTCGTGCTCTTTCTCATTGCAATGCTCTATCTTATGCCCACCGGGCAAGTCGCAGACGCGGGCTTTCGTATTCAGGCATTGGAACGCTCCATCGAGCAAGTGGAACGGGAGAACCAATTGCTGAGAACGCAGATTGCCCAGGCCAGCGATCTCCGCGCTATCGAGCATGTTGCGAGGCAGCAACTGGGCATGGAACCGGCAGGTCAAGTGCATTTTGCGCAAGTGCCGGAGCGGGCGCAGCAGTTGAAACTGCCGCTAGATGCCAATGCAAGCAAGGAAGAGTTGCCCTTTAGCAACCGCTGGTCCCTCATTCGCGAGCAATTCAGCGCGCTCTTTGGCGAGGAGCTTCTGCATGGGTGGTAAAGCGATGGGTACCGGGCGCATTCGCCTGATTCAGGTATTCGCGCTGCTGGGCGCGCTCGTCGTCGCCGGCGAGCTTGTCTGGTTGCACATCCTTGAGAGCGACCAACTGGCTGCCAAAGCGCAGCAACAGCACCGGAATGACACGCAAATAATCCCCCAACGGGGCAGCATTCTCGATGCCAACCGTACCTTGCTCGCTACGGCAGAGTATCTTGCCGACGTCGAAGCCGCGCCAAATCAGATCCGGGGCAGCGGCAGGTCTGCGCAAGCAGTTGCAAGCGAACTGGGGCACCTCCTTGGCGTGCCTCCAGAGCAGCTTGTTGAACGCTTGAACCAGCCCAACAAGACATACGCACTGCTCGCGAAGGGTGTCACGCCGCACGTTAGCGACAGCATCAAGCGCTTGAAACAGTCCGGCAAAGCGCCCGGCATTTCACTAAACTTCATACCCTATCGCACCTATCCGCTCGGCATGATTGCGGCTCATGTAATGGGATTCTACAGCCAGAGTGGCAGCGGTCAATATGGAGTAGAGGGATACTATGAGGAGTTGCTGCAGGGAGCGCCGGGACGGCGCTTGAGTTCAAGCGCGCCCTTTGGCAGTGATGCTGGCGAGGCAACCTGGGTGCTGGAAACGGCGGAGCCCGGCGCAGACCTCATCCTTACGCTAGACAGCACCGTGCAGCACATCGCTGAGAGAGAGCTTGAAGCGGCAATCGAACAATTCGGCGCGTCAAGCGGGACCGTAATTGTCATGGAACCCAGGACGGGGGCGATTGTCGCCATGGCAAATCGTCCTACGTACGATTCCAATAGCTATCAAGAGTTCCATTCTCCGGTTCAGGATGCTTTCGCCAATCCAGCAATCAGTATGCAATATGAGCCGGGGTCTACCTTCAAGCTGATCACACTGGCCGGAGCATTGGACGCGGGTATTATCACGCCCACAATGACCTTCATCGACTCGGGGAGTATCGAGTATGGCGGCGTGGAGATCAAGAACTGGAACGAAAAGGCTCATGGCGAGAGCGATATGACCGACCTCATAGCGCACTCCAGCAATGTCGGCGCTGTCTATGTCGGCAGCATGATGGGGAAAGATTTGTTCTACGAATATGTCTCCGCGTTTGGCTTTGGCGCGCCAACGGGGGTGGATCTGTGGGGAGAAGTAGGCGGTGATGTCCCCGACCCAGGGTCGCTCTACTGGTATCCGTCAAGTCTTGCGACAAATGCATTCGGCCAGGGAATCGCAGTAACGCCATTGCAACTCGCAACCGCGGTAGCCGCCATAGTCAATGACGGCGTACTCATGCGTCCCTTCGTTGTGCAAGAGATCCATACAGAAGCCGGTGTGCGGCGAATCGAGCCCACGGCAGTGCGTCGCGTTGTACGCACAGAAACCGCTAGAGCCCTTGTCTCTATGCTCGCGGATGCAAGCAAGCGTTCTGAGAGCAGAATGCACC
>VXOZ01000155.1 GCA_009839775.1 Chloroflexota bacterium
CAACAATATGGCCAAAGCAGTTTGCACATCACTGCCAATTGCTGCGGATGGAGTCGTAAATTCAATCGTACCGCGATTCAGGACTAGAGTAGCTACAAAGCCGAACAAAGCAAGGAGCATCAGCGGGATAAGCGGTACCAGCACCCCTGCGGCAAAGCCGGCAATCGTCACCGTGCGAGTATTGACAACGGTAAGCATGGAGTCTGCGTCAATTACATCCGGTCCATCGACCGGCATCTCCGTCGGTGGCGGCGTCGGATCCTGGGCCAAAGGATTCGGGTGCATCATGATCTATTGCTCCTTGTAATCGTGCCCGCCGTTGCGGCTCGTGCGGGGTACGGTAGCGGCCAAGGCATGCCAGAGACTGCGCATGGTCCGCAGCGCTCTGCGATGCGGGGCCACTCCTGCCGCCACTGCTGCATTTTGCTGATCCGGTGCGCTCAACGCTTTCTTGCTAGCGCCAGTCGAATGCTCCGGCGTTAATTCTGAAGTCATGTGCTCTCTTTCCAGGAGGGTCAGGCCTTCCGCCTCTACTTCTCTCACCCCGATGACGCGCTGGCCGATGTCTCGCACACGGCGGTAGTGATCGGGCGTGCGAAAGTCGCCGCGTACATATGCCACGCCGGAATCGGGGTCAATCCTGACGGATACCAGGCGGCAGGCGTACAGTTCAGAATCGTCCTTTAGCAAGTGTACCAGCGCCGCCTCACGTCTCAGCCACATCATGGGCTCACCTAAGGCCATGCGCAAGATTAGGAAGACAAGTGGTTCCCATACCGTCTCGTATACGAAGCCGGAGAGCGTCCAAAATGGGAACATAAAGAACAGCACCGGGGCAATGCTTACCAGATAGCCGACGTCGAGACTTAGCATATGAAGCGCGCCCGCAATGAGGGACGGCACAACGATTAGGGCGAGCACAGTTTGCGGGCCGGGATGGGTGGAGAAGTGGAAGCCTACAAGCAATGGCCACGTCACACCGCGCTGCACGCTCCAGCGACGTACCGCCCCCATCACCGCTCCTAGAATACTGCTAGAAAGAAAGAACAGCGCGAGGACGCGAGCCGCCGCTTCCATGCTGCCAGGCGCAATCACATACGACGTCGTCAACTCAATGGTGCCGCGGTTCAGGAGAAACGTACCGAAGAGGCCGGCGAAAATAAGGATAGCAAACGGGATGCATAGTACAATCGCCCCGGCGACGAAGCCGGTCACAATAGCCGTGCGTAGAGAGACAACCGTGAAGACGGCGTCCGCATAGCTGGCATCCGGCAAGTCGTCGCGTATAGGCGGCATCCGCATTGCAGCGCCTCCGGAGTGAACGACGGGAGTGCCTCTCCATACATCGTATCCCGGCAGCAGCAAGCGGTCAAGCGGTTAAGCCTGACCGCTGGGCAGCTATAGCCCTGCAGATGCTACGGCATTCGGCACTCAGTTATTTGGCCAGGCGCCGAGCGTTGCGTCGAGTTTCACCGCCTCGCCATTGCGATGGACAGTAATCGAAATCGTGTCGCCGACGTTCTTCGATTGAATGTAAGCGATGAGGTCGTCGGCGGTCTTCAACTCCAGCCCGTCAATTGCAGTAATGATATCCGCAAAGCGAGGACTTCGACTTGAGCCACGAATGCCGGCTTTCTGTGCGGGGCTACCTGGCGCGACTCGCGTTACCCAAATGCCCTGGTCAACGTCGAGTTCCCTTTCTCGGGCTTCCTGCGGTGTGATCGTGTCCATTTGCACGCCCAAGAAGGTGCGTCGGATGTCCTCTCCCTCAATGAGTTGCGGCAAGAGTCGCTGCACCAAGTTTGATGGTATGCTTAGTCCGACCCCTTGAAACCGCTGGTTGCTTGTTTGAATTGCCGTCGTGATGCCAATCACCTCGCCATTGGCGTTTAGGAGCGGTCCGCCCGAATTGCCGGGATTGATCTCCGTATCGCTCTGAATAAGGCCGGCGATGAGGCGTCCCCTTTCAGGGTAGGTTCTTCCCACTGCGCTCACGATACCTGCGGTGATGCTGTGGCTAAAGCCATACGGCGCGCCAATGGCAAAGACTGGGTCGCCCGGCTTCACTGCTGTCGAGTCTCCAAAGCGCGCTACCTGAAAGGCATCTTGAGGAAGGTTGGCCCGAATGACGGCCAGGTCTGTCGCCGGATCACGGCCGACAATTTCAGCAAACAACGTACTTCCGTCGAACAACTGCACCCGCACTCTGTCGGCCTGGCTGACCACATGATTATTTGTCACGATGTGGCCTTGGCCGTCCACGATGATGCCGGTCCCCGATCCAATTCCGCGTGGTCGGTCTTCATCAAGAGTCCATATGGTAACGACACTGGGCGACACCGCCTGGTACACGGCAGCCGCACTTGCTTCTGCTTCTTGCACGTAGGTGATTTGCGGCGTCTGGGCAGCCACCACCGGCTCTGTCTGCGCTTGACGCAAGATCAGCCAGGCGGTAAGACTGCCGGCGACAATGCCCGCGACCAATGCGACCATGATACTGAGTACGATGACGGATCCGAGCCCTTTCCGGCCGGGATAGTCATCCTGGAAACCGCTGTTATCTGATTGAGCGGGAACTGAAGACATAGCCACTGCCGTGCCTCCTTGGTAATGAATGTCCTCTATTCTCAGTGTACATCCGCTAGCTAAGGTTTACCTGAAAAACGGTGCAACTTAGGCGCAAGCAGCGCGCTAAGAGACGACGTCATCGCTTTGCCGTTGGGAGGCGTGGTCGAAGAGCGTGGCATTCTCGCCATTGGTTTCCCGCACTGCCTTCTTTGGCGCATCGCTGTCCTCCTCCGGGTCGGCGAGATTGCGGGGAAGCTTGACCGTAACGGTGGTTCCCTGGTCGGGCGCGCTTTTTATGTCAAGGTCTGCGCCGTGCGCTTCCACGATCCATTTTGCAATAGAAAGGCCCAGTCCAAATCCACCGGAATGACGGGCCCTATCGGCCTGGTAGAAGCGGTCGAAGGCGCTGGCAATATCAGCCTCACGCATACCGATACCGGTGTCCTGCACCGTGAGATGAACCGCGCGCATCTTGCTCAGGGTGCTCACGGTAACCGAGCCGCCCGCCGGCGTGTATTTGAGCGCATTGTCAAGCAAAATCAGCACAAGTTGGCGGAGAAGGTCGGGGTCGCCAAGCACACAGACATCGTCAGTCGCCGCACGCAAGTGGACGCCTACCATTGGATTGAAGTAGGGCGCTTGGCGCACAACGTCCGCGGCAATCCCGTTCAGGTCGACACGTTCACGCCGCACGGTCTGTCCGGCATCGGCACGCGCCAAGGCCAGCATGTCCGAGACCAAACGACTCATGCGTTCCGATTCTACGGCAATGTCGTTGAGGGCGGCTTTGCGTTCCTCTTCCGACAAGTCCGGTATATCCCGCAACAGCGCCACATTGCCGCGAATGACCGTCAACGGGGTGCGGAGTTCATGTGAGGCATCGGCCACAAGGCGATGCTGGGCCGCAAGCGCTTCGGCTATGCGGGCATAACTGCTTTGGAGGCGGTCCAACATGATGTTGAACGTCTCGGCCAGACGGTTCACTTCATCCTGAGCGCCGGCCTGCGGCACGCGTTTACTGAGGTCTTGGGTCTGGCCGATAACTTGCGCGGCCTGTGCCAGGCGTTCGAGCGGCAGTAGGCCGGCGTGGGCAATGAGGTATGCCAGGCCCATCGCCGCAACGATGCTCACGCCCCCGCCGACAAGTATGATCACGCGCAGTTCACGCAAGCTCGTCTCCACGTCAGCAAGTGAGCGGGCGACTTGCAACATGCTATGCAGCCGCCCCTGGACGACATAGGGGTGGTGGTAAACGCGCAACTGGGTCCCATGTACCGCTACCGTCTCTATGAAAGGCTCACCAAGGCGTGCCCGCTCAAGTACATCGTTACCGCTCGGTAGCTTTTCGTCACCGAGACTTGGCGACCGAGAATAGACCGAGCCGTCTCTGCCGACAACCTGAACGAAGATGCCGGAGTGGGCAAATGCGTCGCTGAACTCGGGACTTGGCACGAGGTGCAGTCCGTGCGGCGTGGGTCGAACTTGCGTGAAGACTAGTACCTCGCGCACCTGGGTCTCCAAAACCTGATCGATCTCGGCGTAGATGGCGCGAGATATGAGAATGTACGTGAGCACATAGTAGACAACGAGCGTAATTGCAAGCACGCTCCCTGCCAGGAACGTCAGGCGGAGACGCAGAGACATGAGTTAGCTCTCGCGTAGTACGTATCCGACGCCGCGCACGGTATAGATGATGCGGGAATCACCTTCTGCCTCTAGCTTCTGCCGCAGATAGCCGACGTAGACTTCGAGAACGTTTGATTCACCCTCGAAATCGTAGCCCCACACCTTTTCCATAATGTAGTGCCGAGGCAGCACCCGCCGTGGACTCTGCATGAAGAGGAGAAGCAACTCATACTCCGTGGCAGTGAGGTCGAAGGTCCTGTTGCTGCGCTGCGCGCGCCTCGCGCCGGTGTCGAGCGTCAGGTCCGCGAAATGGAGCACCTCGTCCTCGGGTGAGGTGCTGCGACGCAAGAGGGCGCGAATGCGCGCAAAGAGTTCTTCCAATTCGAACGGCTTGACTAGGTAGTCATCCGCGCCGGCGTCGAGGCCCACCACACGGTCGGAGAGCTCATCCTTGGCAGTGAGCATGAGGATAGGCACGGTGCTCTCCTGGCGGATGCGTTTGCACACGCGCAAGCCGTCAAGACCCGGCATAAGGATGTCAAGCACAATCAGGTCGGGCCGGTTCTGAGACACAAGCGAGAGGGCCTGAAAGCCATCGTGCGCCACTTCCACCTCGTAGCCTTGATGGGAAAGTGCCCTGTGAAGAAGCGCGGTGATCTTCTGGTCGTCGTCTACGACGAGAACTCGCATGCTACCTTCTCTCAGTACGTTCCCCTTGTTTAGACTCTAGGAATACCGAGCAACCCTCGCTGAACCGCATAGCGCTAGAGTCTCAGTTGTGCCTTCAACTCTCAATTGTACCGTACACGGAACGCCACAAGCGTTTGCGTCAACGCGCCGGCGCCGCATGTGTCGTGGTATACGTGCGCGGTTTCCTTAGCAACTCCAGCAAGTCATCGGCAGTTGCCATTGCAGTGCGGGAGGGTGTGCCGTTCTCAGGGCGTGACACGCTTACAAGCTCGTACGGCGGTTCCAGCCAGAACGGCTTGATTTCACCGCGCTTGGCGAGGGCGCGTCGCACGCCTTCTTTGATGAGCTTTCTCGCCTTGGTCGGATGCAGATGTATGGCGGCGCCGTTGAACTTCCTGTTCTCTTCACCGGATATGCCGGCGGCAG
>VXOZ01000199.1 GCA_009839775.1 Chloroflexota bacterium
CCGGCACGGGGCGCAGAATCCATCTTCTCTTTCGGTCTGACGAAGTGCCTTAATGGCTGGTCTCCACGAGGAGATTCCAGGGCCTGGCAAGACCACTTGTCCCTCAAGAATGATCGTGGGAAACGGGATGCCGCGCATCTAATCCATACCCGCTTTATTCTGTCGGATGCAGCAGCATCTTGCCGAACTGCGCGCGGGCGGCCATGCGTTCGTGCGCCTTTCTTGCATGCTCTAGTGGGAATACGGTATCGAGCACCGGGTTCAGTATCCCGTGGTCGGCGAGCCCGAGCACGTGCTGCAGGTCGAGGCGGTTGCCGCCCATACTGCCGAGCAAGCTCTGCTGGCGGGTGTAGAGCAGACCGATGTCAACTTGGCCGCCGCGTCCCGTCGTCGCGCCGCAGGTGACGAGTCGCCCGTTGCGCGCCAGTGAGCGAATGCTCTGCTCCCAGGTGGCCTCGCCCACGTGCTCGAAAACGACGTCCACGCCGCGTCCATTGGTGATGCGCTTCACTTCGTCTGCGACATTCGTTTCGCTGTAGTTGATCGTTGCTTCCGCGCCCAGTGCCTGCGCGCGGTCCAGCTTCTCCTTGGTGCTGGCCGTGGCAATGACGTGTGCGCCGAGGAATCTGGCAATCTGCACGGCATAGACCCCGACACCGCTCCCGGCCGCCTGCACCAGCACCCATTCGCCCGGCTGGACGCGGGTGCGGCGGTAGAGCATGTGCCAGGAGGTGATAGCGGCCAGGGTGAGGGCCGCCGCGGCATCGTAGGAAAGTGAATTTGGAATGGGTACGGCAATCGACGTCGGCACCGTGATGTACTCCGCATAGCCGCCTTGGTTGGGGGCCGTACCGATGATATGGCCGCTAGCGCAGATGCTCTCCTCGCCTTGCAGGCAGAATTCGCACGCACCGCAAAAGACCCAAGGAGACACTGCTACTCGCTGCCCTACGGACACGCCTTTCACGGCTTCACCGGCCTGTACGACTTCCCCAGCGACCTCGGACCCCGGGATGTGCGGCGGCTCGATGCCCGGCCGCGCGCCGATGCGCAACCAGATGTCGAGGTGGTTCACGCCCGACGCGTGGATCTTGACCACGACTTCATCTGCCCCTGGTTCTCGCACCGGCACGGTGTCGAGTTGCAGGGTTTCGGGACCTCCGAATGAGTGAAAGCGTACAGCGCGCATAGAATTCTCTCCTCAAGTGATGTTTCGCATGCGGTTCTTTGTTTTGTAGCTGGTGGTTGTCCTTTCTTGCGTCCAGCAAACATGGTACCGCGTGTTCTGCCGGTGCGCATCCCACCGTATGAATGGACTAGAATTAAGCAATGCTCGGTGCGGCTCGCCAAGAGAGACACTTGCCCACCGTTCGTACTGAGCCTGTCGAAGTACGTTTGTTGGATAGATGACAGCAGGAGAGGTGGGCTTTGACGAAAGTTCGTTTTGGTTGGCTGGCGGCAGCGGAGGTCGCATAGGAGTAGGTCATGCCCAATGTAGTCTCTCTCCGCATCGAGGCCACGGATGGCGCCGCTCGCGTGGGCACGTTGACTACGTCCCACGGTATGGTGAGCACGCCCGCTTTCATGCCCGTGGCGACGCAGGCCAGCGTCAAGGCGCTCACGAGCGATGAGGTGAGCGCCCTCGGCGCGGAGATGGTGTTAGCCAACACGTACCATCTCATGCTGCGGCCCGGCGCGGACGTGATGCGGCAGCTTGGTGGTCTCCACGGTTTCATGCGCTGGCCGGGGCCCATCCTGACCGATAGCGGCGGCTATCAGATCTATAGTCTGGGGCATCGCGTAGACGTAACTGATGAAGCGGTCGCGTTTCGCTCGCACCTCGACGGCAGCCTGCACGTGCTCAGCCCAGAGCGTGCAGTTGAGGTGCAGGAAGCGCTCGGCGCGGACATCGCCATGGTTTTGGACCATCTCACGGCGCAGCCCGCCGACCATGCGGCAGATGAAGCGGCCTTGGCGCGTACACTTCAGTGGGCCGCCCGTTGCCGGGAAGCCAAACGGCGCGACGACCAGGCGCTCTTCGGCATCGTACAGGGCGGCTTGCACCTGGACTTGCGCGAGCATGCCATACAGGCGTTGGAAGACATCGGCTTTCCAGGATACGGCATTGGGGGGCTGAGCGTGGGCGAGTCGAAAGCCGACATGTACGGGATGCTAACGAATTTGCACGCCATGCTGCCGCAGGACAAACCACGGTACCTCATGGGTGTGGGTGCGCCGGAAGACCTGCTGGAAGCTATAGGGAACGGCGTTGACCTCTTCGATTGCGTGTTGCCCACGCGGCTGGCGCGCCACGGCGCGCTCTTCGTGCCTACCGGCCGCGTGAACATCCGCAAAGCCGCGTACCGCACGCAGGAAGCGCCGGTTGACCCAACGTGCGACTGTCCCACCTGCCTAAACTACAGCGCCGCCTATCTGCACCATCTCTGCCGCAGCGGGGAATTGCTCTACTATCGCCTTGCCACCCTCCACAACCTGCGCTTCATTTTTCGCCTGCTGGACGAGGCGCGTGCCGCTATCCGGGAACAACGCTTCATGGTGTTCAAAGAAGAGTTCCTCGCGCAATATGCGCCCGCCGACGAGAGTGTTCGGGTGGAGCAGCGCCGCAAGTGGCTGGCGCGGCAGGAGAGCAAGCGGGACTAGCTCTCCCTAGTTTTCGAATCTCGTACTAGAGCACGCTTGCCAACCAAGATGGCTCCCAAGCCTACTCCAGTGGTTCCCAACGCAGGTTGGGGCGGCGCGCGGCGGTGGTCTCGTCGAGGCGACGTACCGGCGCGGAAACCGGAGCTTCTTTGAGTAACTCGGGAGCCGTTTGCGCTTCTTCGGCGATGGCGAGGAGCGCGTCTATGAAAGTGTCAAGCGTATCTTTGTTCTCGGTCTCCGTCGGCTCGATCATGAGGGCTTCCGGCACGATCAGCGGGAAATAGACCGTGGACGGATGGAAGCCGTAGTCGATCATGCGCTTGGCCACGTCCAGCGTGCGCACGCCCTCGGCCTTCTTCTTCAAGCCCGCGAAGACGACCTCGTGCATGCACGTGCGGTCGTAACGGAGAGCGTAGGCGTCGCGGAGGCGTTCTTTGAGATAATTCCCGTTCAGGACGGCGTATTCACCTGCACGCTTGATACCCTCGGCGCCAAGAGTGCAAATGTACGTGTAGGCGCGAACTTGATTGAGAAAGTTGCCGTAAAACGAGTGGATGCGGCCGATAGTGTCGGGGCGGTCGTAGTCCCAGGCATACTCGCCGTCTTGCTCTTTGACGAGCGGCACGGGCAGATACGGTTCCAGTGTTTCGTTCACGCAAATCGCGCCCGCGCCGGGGCCGCCGCCGCCGTGGGGCGTGGTGAAGGTCTTGTGTAGATTAAGGTGAAGCACGTCCAGCCCTAGGGCGGCGGGTTGCACCGTGCCCAAGAGCGCGTTCATGTTGGCGCCGTCGCAGTAGACGAGCGCGCCGACCTCGTGCGCCATACGGCAGATTTCCACAATGTCCTGCTCGAAGAGGCCGAGCGTATTCGGCACGGTGAGCATCAGACCGGCCACGTCTTCATCGAGCAGCGCAGACAGCGCGTCCATATCCACGGTGCCGCGGTCGCTGGAAGGTACCTCGATGGCGGTGTAGCCGCACATGGCGGCGGTGGCCGGGTTGGTACCGTGGGCGGAATCCGGAATAATCATCTTGCGGCGCGGGTTGCCTTGTTTGACGTGGTGCGCGCGCATCATGAGCACGCCGCAGAGTTCGCCGTGGGCGCCGGCCGCTGGTTGCAGTGAGCAGTCGGCATAGCCGGTGATTTCCATGATCAACCGGGAAAGACCGTGTATGAGCGCCAACGCGCCTTGGATGGTGCTCTCCGGCTGGTGGGGGTGCACGAAAGAGAAGCCCGGCAGGCCGGCGGTGGCGTCGTTTACCTTGGGGTTGTACTTCATCGTGCAAGAACCCAGCGGATAGAAGCCGTGCTCGATGCTGTAATTGCGCTGGGAAAGGCGGGTGAAGTGCCGCACAACGTCGAGTTCCGAGGCTTCGGGCAGGGGCAGTGATGAGCGTTGCCAATGCGCGGGTAAGGCCTCGTTGCTATCGAGAGCAGGTACGTCACTCTCTGGCAATGAGTAGCCGTGGCGCCCGGGAGAACTGCGCTCGAAGATTAGGGGTTCTGCATTCTGCATCTTTGCGTTTCCTGAATTTCTGAAAGCACCGTTGCTTGTGGTTATTGGGTCGTGGTATTGGGCCGTTATGTGGCTAATCGGGATTGTTATGCTCCGAACTCGCGCAACGCCGCAACGAGGCGGTCAATATCCTCTCGGGTGTTAAGTTCTGTCACGCAGACCAGCATGTGGCGGTCAAGTTCTGCGCGCAGCTTGCCAAGGTCGTAGCCGCCCAATACACCGTTTTCGAGTAAGTGTTCGTTCACGCTGCTCACCGGAGCAGGACAATGCACCACGAACTCCTTGATGTACGGTCCGGGCGCTGAAACCGCATAGCCGGGCAAGGCGTCAATCTGCGCCGCGGCGTAGTGGGACTTGGCGAGGCATAGCTCCGCTTTCTTGCGCATGCCCTCTGGGCCCAGCCAGCTCACATTGATCGTGAACGCCAGTGCCGCCAGGGCTTCGTTGGTGCAGATATTTGACGTGGCTTTCTCGCGGCGGATGTGCTGCTCGCGGGCCTGGAGCGTCAAGACAAAACCGCGTTTGCCCTCAATGTCTTCCGTCATGCCTGAGACCCTGCCGGGCATCTGGCGCAAGTACTTCTTGCGCGTCGCGTAGAGGCCGAGACGCGGGCCGCCAAGTCCGGGAGGCAGGGCGAGGCTGTGCCCTTCACCGGTGACAATATCCGCGCCGTACTCTCCCGGCGGTGTCAGGATGCCCAGCGCGACGGGATCGGCGCTCACGACGAACATGGCGCCGTGGGCGTGTACGGTTTCGGCAATGTCCTGGCACTCGTGCACCCAGCCAAAGAAATTTGGCACCTGCACGGCGACGCAGGCGGTATCGTCGTCGATGGCGGCCGCGACGGCGTCCCAGCAATCGTGAAAGGCGCCGTCATCATCTATGGTGAATGTCGGCACACGTACGAGGGTGAGCTCGCGTCCCTCGGCGTACGTTTCCAGCACTTCAAGTGTCGTGGGATGAAACGTATCTGGCACGACGACCTTGGAGCGTTTGGTGATGCTGCAGGCGGTGAGCACGGCTTCGGCGGTCGCGGTGGCCTCGTCGTACATGCTCGCATTCGCCACGTCCATACCCGTGAGCAGGCAGACCATGCTCTGAAACTCGTACATGGACTGCAA
>VXOZ01000242.1 GCA_009839775.1 Chloroflexota bacterium
CTGTCGGGGTCCCGCCCCGGGATTTCGTAGGGTTGAAAGACTACCCATCTGCATAACTCAAGGACAGGCTCCCAGGAAAAGTTGCGTCCATTCTTCACTGCTTCCCAAAGCCCCCATATGACAGCGTGCACGTAGGTTGCATCAAGGCCCTTGAATTCTCCTGCGTGCTCAGCAAAGCGCTGCGGACTGTCCTGAACCACTCTCGTTATATACCGTCCAAGGGTATTGGGACTTTCTTCCCAACTAGGCGAATCCCAGGTGCGCAAAAACGTGGTGATATCTTTAACAGTCATCCGGCCTATCTCTTCAAGCGATAGGGGGCTTCCAGGGCTTGACGCCTCAACTCTATTGACGTGCTCCGGGTCCGATGGTTGGTAGCGCTCCAAACCCTCTGTGGAAAGAAGCTCTTCAAGGCGCTGTTGCCAGGCTGGTGACAGATGGGGTTTGATGATACTCAGGCGGTCTACCTTCCAGCGGCTTACCTGGCGCCGCAGTTCAAATGCGGTTCGATCAGAGTTGCGAAGCTGATCCCTGATGTTCTCAACAGTCACACGTTGTTCGATGAAGCCAAGGATCTCTTGCTTGGTTTTCGGGGAAGCTATTGGGAAATAGTCCCTCAGTAGCAGGTCATACTCACGGGGTGTGTATCCGTAGGAGATCGTCGACCTATCGGTTAGTCTATCAATGATGAGGCCATGTGCTGATTCACATGATTTGCGTAAGATATAGAGCGAAATGCGGTAAAAGACCCTCCATTGGTATTTCTCTAGAATCCCGATAGTTTCCTCTAGCGATAGCTGCCTATTTTCTATCAACTCAACTGCGGCGTTTCTAATCCAGGCAACAAGCCAGTCTTCTGCATCGCTAATGAAACTGTTGCCTTCTCCAATGAGTTCTATCTTATAGTCCAGGTAATCTGCCTTGAGTTTCGAATGCTCCATAGAGCCGCGCGTTGACGGCTTTGAATTCTCTACGCTTGAGTCATCGACTTCATCCTGCCGACCCTCTTGAAACAGATAAGTTTCCTCCAGTGCGCTGTCAACCAAATCACAAAGAAGGATTAGCACTTGGGCTGCCGCTGCCGACAGAAGAGGAGGAATACATGTGTCCAACACATGCTTGTATTCGTAGCCTTCGAACCTTGGGCGAGGCCGAGGACGTAGGTCAAACCAGTAGTCAGAATCCTCGTCTACTATTGCAAAGCGTGGACTAACAGTCAGAAGCGGTCGGGCGACAGCAAGCGCAGCCTGTAGCTCACCGCCTGTGGCTAAGTGTCCGACAAGCTTAGCGAGATTGTCCGGGAGCAGCATGTACAGATACTCTTGTTTGCAAATCCACTCTGCTTCCTGCTCTGCCCACTTGGCTGCGTGGCTGGCTGGCATTGCAAGAGCTGCTTCAACAAGATCCCAATGGACATGGGCATTGTCTGTGGCCTCGAGTCCCAGCATTACCTCCAGAACGCTCTTTGGGTCTATCTTAGCCACTCTCGCTAGGTACCGAGATTCGGGCCAGGGAGGAAAACTAACTGTATCGCCTTCTCTTTGCGCACTGGGCGGCTGCTTCAAGAGTCCAAGACTGCGTAAAGGAGCTATCCAATCGGGAGATGTTAGCTCGTCGAAAAAGTAAGCATGATTGGCAGGGCTCCTACCCATCAACTCCACTGCTCTCTTAGCTACCAAGTCATTGACGGGCATCTCGTTCACCTTCCCGGATAAAGGTGTCGATCAAGTCAAGATCCTCTGATGCACGTGACTTTGAAAATGAGTAAAGGAGAATTTGTTCTACCAGCTCTACTTCATTCCTAAATCTCCGCTCATCCACCACAAATATCTTCTCATCCCGCTTCTTGTTATGATGGCTGACTCCGGTGAAGTAGCGGTCTGCTGACACCCACACGCTAGCCAACCCCTCCTGTATTGCATCCGTAGTTGGGCCTTCTGATGGCCGCAAATACTGAATGAATCGCAATGCCAGTTCTTCCCTCGAAGGCCACCTGCTATACCAATCGAAGAAGCCCTCAATATCCTTAAGGAAAAACGAGAGACATGGATCAATTACGGGGTCCCAAGCTTCAACCTCAGTGCAACCACGTTCTTCAAGTACCTTGCACCAGTTCTTTTTTGCCTCCTTGATCTTGCCAATCAAAACCCCAATCGGCTCCTTATATATACCGGCGTGATTTGGCAATTTTTCCATCAGTTCCCGCATGCTGTGGGCGGCCTGAGGAAATCTCTCAGGGTTTTCACTATCATCTAGAACTCTAATTGAACCTATATACATTTGTGCGCAAGAGGAGTCCCTCTCTAGTAACTCTTCGTAGAGATCTTGCTGTTGACCAGTCAATTCCAGAGGCGGGAAGTCTCTACTTTTGGGTTCGCGTTCCGGCATAGCATCTAAGAATCAGCTTAACTGGCGAGGATCGGGTCTTCAGCTTCAAAATCCAGATTATCACAACTTGCAACCGACACAGTTCCAACCAGTCCTCGTTTTCGAATTGATTGATTGAAATTGTGCAGTTCCCGCAATGGGGGATATGATTAGAGTGAGCTATTAGCAGGCGAGTCTTAGGAGTACTTTGCGAGATCGTTCATGATTGCGATTATTGACTACGGCGCGGGGAATCTCCGCAGTGTGAGCCGGGCGGTGGCGTTGTATACGCCGGACTTTGTGGTGACGCAGGACCCGGCGGACGTGGAGCGGGCCGCGGCGGTGATCTTGCCCGGCGTAGGCGCGGCGGGCGACACCATTCGCGGCCTTGAGCGCCACGGCATGACCGAGGCGGTGCAGGCGACGATTGCGTCCGGCAAGCCGTATTTCGGCATCTGCATGGGCTTGCAGGTGCTGCTTACGGAAAGCGAAGAGAACGGCGGCACGCCCTGCCTCGACATCTACCCCGGCATTGTGCGGCGCTTCCCCAAGGGGCTCACCGTACCGCACATGGGCTGGAACCAGGTGCGGCAGACGCAGGAGCACCCCATGTTCGCCGGCATCCCGGACGACGCCTATTTCTACTTTGTGCACTCGTACTACACCGACCCGGAGGACGCCGCGCTGACGGCCGGCGCCACCGACTATGGGGTGACCTTCCCCAGCGTGCTCGCGCAGGAGAACGTCTTTGCGACCCAGTTCCACCCGGAGAAGAGCGCCGGCATGGGGCTGCGGCTCTATGAGAATTTCGTGGCGTGGGCGACGGGCACAAGGCCCGGCGTGGCAAGCGGCGTTAGCGTTGGACCATAGGCGAATTCTCTGCGCCTTGTCCGGCCCAGACGCAATTTCTTGAGCCAAAGAGGCGGAGGACAAGCCCCCGCGCTACGATAGAGATGTCATATGAGGAGGTTGCAGGGGAGAAACGCCCAGAACCGTCATTACCATGAAAATAGCCAATACCGTTCGCCCTGAGCATCGTCGAAGGGTGAACGCCGGAGGAAATGGGTAAAACAACTTTCAACACTCCTCTCTCCGTTCATGCTTCGACAAGCTCAGCACGAACGGAGAGATTCGGCGTTTGTTTTCCATCCCCTTGTGCGGCCTGAGCAAGGCCATGGTGATTCCCGCGAAAGCGGGAATCTATCTTCCTTCCCGCAATTTGCAGCAGTCAATCCAGGCTGGAGGTGGAGGCAAGTGTCCCACGCTTGCGCCAAGAGGCGGGGGACAAGCCCCCGCGCCACGAGGAACCCATGTGAAGTGAACGTGCCCTGTAGGTGGACACTGGATCTCTGTGAGAGGTTACACTTTCTGTACTTCACCACACCAGGGGTGCACGTAGTGAGCGAAGAAACAAATGCAAGTCATCCCCGCGATTGACATCAAAGACGGCGCGGTGGTGCGCCTCTATAAGGGCGATTTCGACCGGAGCACCGTCTTCTCCCACGATCCGGTGGAGACCGCCCGCGGCTGGGAAGCACAGGGTGCGGCGCTGCTGCACGTGGTGGATCTGGACGGCACCGAGCGCGGCAACAGCCGGAACCTGCCGGTGGTGGCTGCTGTAGCAGAGGCGCTTGACATCCCCGTGCAGATGGGCGGCGGCTTGCGTGACCTCGCCGCCATCGAGACGGTGGTGGAAGCCGGTGTGGCGCGCATTGTTCTGGGTACGGTAGCCCTAGAACAGCCCGATCTCGTGGCCGAGGCGTGCGCGCGGTATCCCGGACGGGTGGTCGTGGCCCTGGACGCCCGCAACGGCAAGGTGGTGACCCACGGCTGGCAGCAGGAAAGCGCCGTAGACATGTTCGACCTGGCGCACCGGATGGTGGAGGCGGGCGTCAGCCGCTTTCTCTATACCGACGTAGAACGCGACGGCACGCTCAGCCAGCCCAATTTCGCAGCCACGGGCGCGTTGGCGCAGGCCGTGCGCGTGCCGGTGATTGCCTCCGGCGGCGTTGCCAGCCTCGAGCATCTCACGCGGCTGACGACGCTCGGCGTGGAAGGGGCAATCGTCGGCTCGGCCCTCTATCGCGGGGCATTCACGCTGCCTGAAGCGCTGGCGACAGTACGGAAAGCGCTCGCTTAGCCAAAATCCTGCCCGCACTTATGACTCAAGCCGGTTTGTCGCTGTGCCACGGTTTGGCGAGACGCTAGCGGCACATGAACAAGAGCGGAGACTCATAGTACGTTGCCGCGCTGATGCTCGCCAGCACCCTGCCGTCGGTCTGCTCCACATACCAACTGACGTAGGGGATATGGGAATCGGTCTCCAACTCCACCTCCCACACCGGACTCTGCGAGTAAAGATAGTACCTGGTGGACCGGCGCGCTGCGAACTTGCCGCGGGCGAAGTCCTCTTGAAAGCGGGTGCGCGCGGCCTGGCACGCAGTAATCTGGGTCAAGTGCGCCTGCACCGCTGCCAATGCCTCCTCCTCGTCATCGACGGACGTGCCGACACCGGCGCGCACGGACGGCCCGCTTGCAGCTCCGGTAGCAGGGATACCCCCATCGCCACCGCAGGCAACTGCCAGCGCGGCGACCACGAGACAGCCAACCACTTTCCTAAACCGGTGACCTACGGTGTGCACGGTATCGCTCCGCTTTCACTGACTGCTCCTATTGTAGTGTCCCCGTGGAGACCTGTGCATATCCTCAATCGGCGTGCTCTTGATTACACCCTCTCCCCGGGGAGAGGGCTGGGGTGAGGGGAAGTCTTGCCAATCCGGTCCCGATTCTCTGAGGATTCTGTGCGAAATTGCACCAAACCAAGAAAATCGCATCGGCTTGTGGGGAATCACCCTCACCCTAACCCTCTGTATAGACCATAGAGATACTTAACGGGTGTGCGCGGACATACTTTACACGGTAT
>VXOZ01000263.1:0-3056 GCA_009839775.1 Chloroflexota bacterium
ATTTGGATTCATGAAATCAATGAGTAAGGACTGAGCCATGAGTGACGAACGCACTATCGCAATTGAAGACCTGGAGGCGTTTTGCGCCGCAGCTTTTGCAGCGTTAGGCGTGACACGCAGCAACGCGGAATTGTTGGCGGGGATATTGGTGGAAGCGGAGTTGCGGGGCCACGCCAGTCATGGAGTGCGGCTTGTGGCCTACTACGCGCCACGGGTGAAAGCGGGAACGATCAACGCCAAGCCCAAGGTTCGCATGTTGCGGGAGTCGCCCGTAAGCGTGCTGGTCGAAGCGGATTACGGCTTTGGCGGCATCGCCGCGACGCGGGCGCTGGAGAGCTGTCTCATCAAGGCTGGTACGAGCGGCATTGGCGTGGCCGGCGTGTACAATTCGAGCCATCTCTTTATCCCCGCGCACTACGTGCTCCGCGCCGCCCGGCAGGGATACATTGCCATTTGCTCCTCTGTGGCGCAGGCGATCATGTCACCCACCGGTGGTCTGGGTCGCGTGCTGGGCAACAATCCTTGGGCGTACGGTATACCCGTGGGAGATATGGACCCGCTGGTGCTCGACATTGCGCCCTCCGCATCGTTTGCCAAGGTCCGCATGCACGCGGCGGAGGGGTCACCGCTGCCCGATGGCTGGGCGCTGGATAGAGACGGCAATCCGACGACGGACCCACAGGCCGCGTTGGATGGCACGCTGGTCCCGCTCGGCGATCACAAAGGCTACGGTCTCGCGATGGTGTCCGATGTCCTGGGCAGCGTGCTCACCGGCGGGGACTTCGGACCCGACAGAGGGCACGAAGGGAAAGTTGGGCACTTTCTTTTGGTCATGGATCCCAGCTTGTTTATGGCGCATCCCGACTTTGCGCAACGTATGACCGAATACGTGAGCAGAATCAAAGCGTCGCCGCGTCGGCCCGGCGCAGATGAGATTTTCTATCCCGGCGAACGCGCTGGCCGCTTAGAGCGAGAGGCCCGTGCCCGCGGCACCCATACTCTACCCGGAATTGTGTGGGAGCCGATGCAGCAGGTTGCGGCGGAGCTAGGCATCTGCCTGCCGCTGCAATAGGGCTAAAGAGTCTTGCGATTTGGAGTGTCCCTCACCGCAGGCACAGGGGATTGCAAAGAACCCGGCTGCACGAGCAGGTGCGCCTCCCTTAGCTTCAGCGTCGCGTGAGACCCCAGTGGACAAGCTAGCGCAAACCGATGTCGCGCTCCACCTGCCGGCAGTAATCACGACCGGCCCGGAGCGCCACGATGGCGTCCGACGTGCGCTCGTACTCCAAACCGTGGGCGAAAATGCAAAGAGGGTCGTCATAGCCAACGTCCCGTAGCGCGCCGAACATGGCGTGGAAGTCGATGACGCCGGTGCCCGGCACCTGTTCTTGCGGGTCTTTCCAAAACTTGTCGGCGCTTGGCCCCCAGTCCCAGGCATAGCAGAGCGCAATGCGGCCGGCAACCGCGTGAATGGCTTCAGGGATGTCTTCTTTGGCCATGTGAACGTGGATCGGCGCGAATGCGATACCCAGTGCCGGGCTCTCCACGCGCGCCAGGAGTTCCCGCATCGAGGTGATCGAGTTTATCACCGAGCCGCGATGGTTTTCAATGCCGATCTGCACGCCGAGTTCTTCGGCGCGACGCACATACGGCATGAAAGAATCCGCAAACTCCGCTACGGTCATGTCCTCCGGTCCGCTGCCGCGCACGAGCACCTTGCCACCCAGCGCCGCCAGGTGCTCAAGCCGCGCCAGAATCATGGGCTGCGTGTCTTTGCCGTACGCCGAGATCGCGCGGCACGAGAGTTGGTGTTCGTCCAGCGCGCGCTTGACGGCCTCGAGGTCCGGCTTGGTATCTTCCGGCGGCAGGTGCGCGCACCAATTGAGCACGGACCAGATGTCGACTTCAGCGCATCCCACTTCCCGGAGAGCGGCGCACGCTTCCGAAAAAGAGCGTTCAGCAAAAGCCACGCTTGAAGCAAAGTAATCAAACATGGGCGTCCACCGGTTTCAGATTCTGCATGGGCGAGTGGTCCCACTCGGGCAGCGGCCACGTGACGATTTCCCGCGTCTCCGTGGAGGCGCAAAGGGCTTCGAGCATTTCAAAGCTATAGAGCGGGCGAATGCCGCCGGCGGGCGGATCGTAACTGGAGTCTTCGGCGGCGCGAATGACTGAGCCGGAGAGACCCGCCTGCGCGCTGCCCAGGTTTTCTGTGTCGGTCCAGCACTCCGGCCAGCTCGTCGGTTCACTCTCGCCGACCCGCCACGCGCGGGTGCCGATGGGTAGGTCGACTTGACCGCGGCCGCGCGTGCCCCACACGCGGAGTTGCAAGCGCATCCAGGAGTCTTCCCGCCCCAACAATTGGGGAGCTTCATCGCCCATCTGCACGTAGGCTGTGATGTCGTTGGGGAAGCGGAATTGCCCCAACGTAAAGCGCGGTCCGGCGTGAGCGCCCACGTAGTCGCGCCAGCCGACGCTCTGCCCAATCGCCCACAACGGCTGCACGTCGCCGCCGAATTGCAGGACCATATCTAACACGTGCGTACCCTGACTCGCCAGATTGCCGTACGACGAGGCGTCGATCCGCTCGATCGTACCGAATTCGCCATCGGCGCACATCTTGGCGAGCCGCTGCCACTCGGTGAGGTGCCGCTTTTGGTGGTTTATGACCAGGGGAATGCCATTCCCAGCGCAGGCGGCGTGGATTCTGCGCGCCTCGCCAAGGCTCAGCGCCATCGGCTTTTCGCAAAGAATGCCCCGAATGCCTGCTTCTACTGCCGCAACGATGGCAGGCTCTCGTAGTTCGGGCTTGGTAGAGAGCGAAATGAAGTCAAGCTCGGCCTTTGCCAGCATGTCCGAAAAGTCCGGGTATCGTTGTTCCTGCGGTACGCCGTACTTGTCGCCCAGCGTATTCCGCCGCTCCTCGATGGGATCGGCGACAGCCGCAAGTGATACGCCCTCGTTCGCCACCCAGCCTGCGGCATGCGCGGGCGCCCCCCCCCCCCCCCCCCCACAAACGACGCGGGAGGAGGGCCTGGGGAGGGCGAGTGGTTAAC
>VXOZ01000263.1:3066-5281 GCA_009839775.1 Chloroflexota bacterium
GGCTACCCCCCAATGTTCTCCCCCGCCGTCCCCCCCCCCGCGCCCGGCGCGCGGGCCCCCCCCCCCGCCGCAGCCAACAATTCCTACGCGGTACGTTGGCATGCTCTGCTCCTGTGGATACCTGATGGAACGGTAGAGTCCGTTGTGCTTGTGCCGTATTCTAGGGATGGGAAGAGGCTGGTGCAAGTATGAAGCCCATCCGATGAGAATTGTGTTTTGCCTACCACTGCGCCCATCGATCGCTATACTTAGTGGACTGACGGCGACTTCGCGCTTCCGTGCGGTCGGGTGAGCCCACACGCAGAACGCTAACGATGGGGATCCTTTCGTGCGCTTTCGTGCCGCTCGGCGGTGAAGCGCCAGGTCCACAGCGCGGCGGGCGTTGCCGGATTGAGGCCGATCCGGGGTGTGCGGGCGATGCGGTCGTCCGGCAGCGGCGCATCTCCTTGCTCCAGCCAGAGGATATCGCTGTCTAAAGGCAAGCCGTTAAAGCGCCGGTCGATATGGAAGGCAGCGCAGAGCCGCGCCGGCCCGTCCGTGCGGCCGGTGATGTTCTCAAGCGGCTCAAGGGCACGCACGAGAATCGCCGCCGCTTCGCCTTGGACTCCCGTCACGATGTTCAAGCAATAGTGCATGCCGTACACAAAGTAGACGTACGCGAGACCCCCGGGTTCAAACATGACCGCATTGCGCGGCGTCTGGCGGCGGTAGGCGTGGCTGGCCGGATCGTCGCTGCCCCCATAGGCCTCCACTTCGACGATGCGCCCGCGCTGTATGGTATCACCAACGCGGCAGGCGAGCACCATGCCTAAAGCGGCTGGCGCTTTTTCCAGCACCGGGCCGCGCCAGAACCGGCGCGGCACCTTGGCGCGACTGTCTTGGACGGGACAATTGTCTGCTTGCACTGGTTTTCTCTGCTACCTCTTGGACAGTATACTGTGCGACAAGTCAGCAGTCGTTGGTGAGTGAGGAACCGGCCATGTCTCGTTCTGTGATACTCAGCATGGGAGAGGCGCTCGCCGAATTCGTGCAGGTGGGCGCGCACACACCTTTGGAAGAAGAGGGCACCTATCGCGGTCCATTCGCGAGCGGTGCGCCCCTTATATTCGCTACGGCGGTTGCGCGCCTGGGCGGGCGGAGCGCTTTTCTGGGCATGGTGGGCGACGACGAGTTTGGCGGGGCAATCCGTAGTTTCTTGGCGCAAGAGGGCGTAGCGCATGGAGGTGTCGCGCTGACCGACGCTCTGCCGACCTCTGCTTCCTTTGTCGTCAATCACCCGGATGGGACCCGGTCGTTCTTCTTTCACATGCGCAATGGGGCCGCCGGCGTGCCGCCGCCGTTGCCGGAACCCGCATTCCTCCAGCAGGTCGCTTGGGCGCACATCAATGGGTCCTGTCTCGCGATGAACGACGCTTGGTGGCAGTACTGTATTCAGGTAGCGCGGCTGGTGCGGGAGTCCGGTGGGCGGGTGAGCCTGGACCCCAACATCCGGGCGGAGTTGGCAAGCCCCGAGCAGATACGCGCGCTGGTCGCCCCGATTATCGAAGTGGCAAGTTTCGTCTTTCCCAGTGGAGAAGAAGCCCAGTTGATTACAGGGGAGGCGACCACTGCGGCGGCCTGCGCCGCTTTGCGTGCAACGCCGCAGAATGAGGCAGTGGTGCTCAAACAGGGCGCCGATGGGTGCACCGTGCACAGTGAAAGCGGGAAGGTCTCAGTGCCCTCGTTTCCGGTCAAGGAGGTAGACGCCACCGGTGCCGGAGACACCTTCGATGCTGCGTTCCTTTGGGCGCTGCAGCACGGGGCATCCCTGGATACGGCCGCGCTGTGGGCAAACGCGGCGGGGGCCTTATCGGTCACGGTGACGGGACCCATAGAGGGAGCGCCACGACGCGAGAACGTCGCGGCGTTTCTGCGCGCCCACGGCAGGCAGACGGGCGCTACCGAACACCTACTAGCAACATCTGGCGGTGAATGAATGTCGCTCTGGTAGGTTTAAGTGCGAAAGCGCTGCAGCGGCATGTTCATGTCATCCGGCTGCAACGCTCGTGCGTTGATGAAGCGAGTTTGGTTTGGCTGTTGCCTCTTACTTGTCATCCATGGCAGCCACGCGGTCCACGGACTCCAGTAGAGTTTCTACGTCAAAAGGCTTCTGGAAGATTTCCTCAACTTCGTCACGGACCTTGTAGTTGACGCGAGTCGAATAGTTGGACATGAC
>VXOZ01000447.1 GCA_009839775.1 Chloroflexota bacterium
GCGTAACCTAGGTAGTTGGCAGCGTTTGCCTCGTCTTCCCCTTTACTTCATCCGCTTCTCCTCGCTAAAGACCAAGGCACTGTTCGTTTATGTTGGGCCCGTAGAGCGGGAAAACCGTGCCAGCCTGCGCACATGGCTGCGATCCCCAAACTTCCCTTGATACACTTACGGCACTGCAATCTCTAAAGAGCACGAGAAGGAATGCTTATGTCAATCGAAGAACCTCGTCCGCATGTAACCTACACGATGCTGTTAGATGGCTTCCGCAGCCTTGGACTTACGGATGGCGATACGGTCATCGTGCACTCGTCTTTATCCCGCTTTGGCTATGTCGAGGGCGGCGCCGACACCGTGGTGGACGCGCTCCTGGCCGCGGTTGGGGACGAGGGGACGGTAGCGGTCCCGACCAGCCCGGTGATCTGGCAAGGGGGATCGCACTTTCATTACATCAAGCACAATCCTATCCTCGACCTGCGCGTGACTCCCTCAAAGCTCGGCGCTATCACGAATGCGTTGCGGGTGAGGCCGGAAGCCCGGCCGTCGCTCTCCGCCTGCCATACGCTGCACGCCATTGGCGCGCGCCGCGATTGGCTGCTGGCGGGTGCGGAAACCGCCGTCTATCCCACCGGCCCCGGCACGCCGTGGCACCGGAATTGCGTCAGCGGCGGCAAGGTCCTCTTGATAGGCATCGGCCAGAACAGCAACACCACAATCCATACCATCGAAGAAGCCGGCGGCGCTCCCATTCTGAGCACGGAAGTCTTTTACCCCATGGTGATAGACCTCGAAGGCCGCATCATTACCGTGCCCACCCGCGCCCATCTGCCCAACCATCCCCGCGCCTTTGAGAAGATGGACGCCGTCTGCCGCGAGCACGGCATCATGCAGGTTGGGAAGATCGGCAACGCCACCCTCCGCCTCATCGAGGCAAAGCCCTTCCTGGAAATAGGCGTCGGTATCCTTGAAAAAGACCCGCTCTTCCTGCTTGCATAGCCAAGACTGACGCACGGCTGCCGGCATAGGGCAGGGCTATTCCTGTTGCACAACACAGCCACCCCTGGCCTCGGTATGTGCTATGATGGAATTGCTAGTAGCTAGGTAGGAATTACTTAACGCTTCAGTTTCTGGCATATTTGCAACGCAAGCGCCTGTCTCAAGAGGGAATGACCTTGGCTGCAACTCGTTCGCAACTCGCAACCTCTAATGCAAAACGGCTCCTCCGCTCATCCGGCCGCCGTTTCACGCGGCAGCGTGAGGCTATTCTGAAGATCATCCGCGAGCAGCCTGGACATCTGGGCGCGGATGAGGTCTTTCAAATCGCCCGTCAGCGGGGCCACCGTGTCAGTCTCTCCACGGTCTACCGCACGCTCGATCTCTTGCGCGAACAAGGCCTCGTCGAAGCGGCGAACCTCCAGCAAGACCATCGCCACTTCAAAGCTGCCGGTGATGGAGAGCATCACCATCTCGTCTGTGTTTCGTGTGAGGAAGTCATCGAGTTCAGCAGCCCGCACATCGACCGTCTCAAGAAAGCGTTGCAAGACGAGCACCGGTTCACCATTAGAAACGTGGAACTGGAAGTCGGGGGGCTTTGCTCGAATTGCGCGGCCCCCGCTACAGGCTAGCTTCCACCCGAGAAGTACCGACCCACCAGGTTTTCGCCCACTGCATTACCTTTATCTCATTGCGTGAGTTCGTACCTGCTATATGGGCACTCTCCGAGCGGCACATCACTGCCTCCAACCGGTAGTTTCTTCAACTGAGGGCTTGCCTTCATCCACTGCGAGCCTCTGGGAGCAACAATCATCTTCCCGCGATCTTCAACGCTCGTTCGTGCGCGCTCGCCTCTACGGCGTCGTCGAGCGGAGGCAGCGACGCGGCGCCATGCCGCCGTTGCAAGGCTTGCAAGATTAGATGATCGGCGAAAGCCGGGTTCTTTGGCAGTAAAGAGCCGTGGAGATAGGTGCCGTAGACGTTCTGCCACTGCGCGCCTTCCGTGCGATCCTCACCGTTATTCCCAAACCCGTTTTTAACTGTAGCGAGCGCGGCCGCTGTATCGTGAAGATACGTGCGTCCGCCGTGGTTCTCAAAGCCAACGAGCTTTTTCCCCTTCCACATCGTGACAATGTTGCCGATGCAGCGTCGGCTGCCTTCACCGGGGTGCGTCGTATAGGCCGGCAACACCGCGATTCCGCGCAGTTCCGCGCCGGTGTGATCGCGATAGTACTCGCCAAAGAGTTGGTAGCCGCCGCACACCGCCAGCGCAACCAGCCCGTCGCGCATGGCGTCCCGCAACACCGGGCCTTTGGTCTCCACAAGATCACGTGAGGCCAACAGTTGCTCCCGGTCTTGCCCGCCGCCCACCAGCAGCAGATCAAGCTCGGCGGCATTGTGCAACGGCCCCGGACCAAGGCTCCGTACTTCCACGTCAATGCCGCGCCAGCGGCAGCGCTGTTCCAGGCAGATCACGTTGCCGCGATCGGCGTACATGTTCATGAGGCGCGGGTAGAGATGCCCAATGACGAGCTTCACTCCTGTCCCTCCCCTAAAAACCTCGCACACCCCGGAAAGACAAACGAGTAGACCCCCTCTCCTTGGGGAAAGACATGCGCGTAGACTCCCTCTCCCTGGAGTAAGACATGCGAGTAGATCCCCTCTCCCTGGGGAGAGACTGGCGGATAAACTCCCTCTCCCTGGGGAGAGGGCCGGGGTGAGGGGAAGCCTTCACTGTTCCAGCCTATTTCCGCCCACTCGTCATAGTTACGCAAGGTCTTCCTCCCAAAACTGGCGCACAAGTCCCCGCTCCGCCCAGACCCGGCGCATCTCCAGCATACCGGTGTACGTGGCGAGAATGAAAAGGGTTTTGTGTGCAGGCATAGTCTCAGCGGCATGGTCGAACGCGTTCGCTATGTCTCGCAAGACGGTTATGTCTTCCAGCCCAGCGTACTTCAAGCGCACCGCCATGTCCTCCGCGCGACGGCCGCTGGCCGTGACCGCAGCACTGGCGAGGCATTCGAAATCAACGTCCCAGATCCAGGAAACATCATGTCCGTCCGCCGCGCGATCTTGGAGAATGGCGAGCACGTGCAAAGGGCCGTCTTCAGCCGCGAGCAAGCGCAAGACCTGGTTTGCGCCGACCGGATTTTTTATGAGCAGCAGCCACGCCTTCCTCTCGCCGAACTCTATGAACTCTGCGCGGCCAAAAGCGGGGATGGTGGCATTGAGCCCCGCAACTATTGCCTCCGCAGCAACCTCCAGGCGCCAAGCCGCTGTGGTTGCAGGGAGGGCATTGTACGCGTTATAGAGCCCCGGCACACGCAGACGCACGCGAAAGTCCTCATGCGGCACAGAGACGGTGAGGTCTACGCCGGCAAAGCCATGCAACACCGCCTTTGTTGCGCGCACGTCGCGCTCTGGTCGCTGCCAGCCGCACGTGGGGCACACATACTCCCCAAGGTGCCCATAGTAAGCAGCGGCATACCGCAATGGGGTCGCCTCATGCGGGCAGTAGTGCGAATCCGCCGCCAACTCTATGTCGTCGCGCGCCAGATTCGGATCATCAAGTCCGAAATAGCGCACCGGCCCGGCGTAGGTCTCTCCCAGACTGGCAACAAGTGGATCGTCAGCATTCAGGAGCAATGCGGTGGCGGCGTCCAATTGTGCGAACGCGGAGCGCAGGCCCGCGGCAATCGTCTGCACCTCGCCGTAGCGGTCGAGTTGGTCGCGGAACAGGTTCGTCACAACGATGCAGGTCGGACGGTGCTGCCGGAGCGCTTGCACGATCGCCGCCTCATCCAGCTCCAAGACGGCAATACCGTCCGGCGCGACACACAGCCTGCCATGCCAAGCCGTGTGCTCGAGCAGCATGCTCAAGACGCCGCGCGTTAGATTTGAGCCCGTGGCATTATGCAAAACAGTGCGGCCGTCGGCGGCAAGGATGTTGCGCAGCAAGGCGGCAGTCGTCGTCTTGCCGTTCGTGCCGGTAACGAAGATTGCACCCGCGGGCACTTGGCTCAAGAGGAAACCAAGCAGGTCTGGTGAAATGTGCTCCGCCACCAGCCCCGGGAGCGCCGTGCCCCCGCCCTGCTGCAAGCGGCGTGAGAACGCGCCTGCGATCTTGGCTAACAGTATCGCAACGATGCGACGCAAGCGGGAGAAAGGGATTCTTCGGTCATCCACCCCTCTTGTCCCATTGCCTGCAGAAACTGGCATAGATGTACATCCAGCACGCCACGCAGCACACCTGTTTAGTTGCCGTTTAGCATTGCGTCGCCCTGCAAGTTAAACAGATATAAAGATGCAGAGCGTATCGATACTTCAGCACGGAGTTAGCGGAGGGGAGAGTGGAAAGTTCGTTCTCGTCTAGAATCGCTCGAACCGCTCAACGTCCAGCACGAAGATCACGGCACCGCCTACCTGCACTTCGACCGGGTAGGGCATATAGAACTCACCGGGCTCCATGGCTGGCGGCATGGGATTGATGTACTGCATGCGGGTCGTGCAGTTTTGTCGAACGACGACCAGCACTTCACTGACCCGCTCTTCCTCCACGCCAACGAACACCGTCGCATTGCCATGCCGCAAGAAACCGCCAGCCGTATTGATGCGCGTGGCGCCAAAGCCGGCCTGCACTAAGCTATCTACGAGATTTCCCGCATCCTCGTCCTGGACAATCGCCACGACGAGCTTCATGCCATTGTCCATGCTGTGACACTCCTTGCCCAGGGAATACTTAGTCCCAGCCGCAGGCGTCTTTGCCCGCACAGTATTCGGTTACTGCTTCTCCATCTAAAACACCCGTGTTCACGACTACTGGCTCATCAGCCGTATTGCCGAGTCCACCCATTGCCCAATTTCCCTAATTCAAGAGTTGCTAGCTGTGGGAGAGCGATAGCACGACAACTGGCGCATTCAGGTTAGCGCAAGCGCTCGATGAGCGCATCCGCCACGCCCGACGTGCTCGCCGCAGTCGGATCGTTGCGGTCGGGCTTCATGTCGTACGTGACGTGCTTGCCCTCGGCTATGACGTCCGCGAGCGCCGTTTCCATCCGGTCCGCGGCCTCGCGTTCGCCGATGTGGCGCAGCATCATCACCGCCGAGAACATCTGAGCCATCGGATTCACCTTGTTCTGACCCGTATACTTGGGCGCGCTGCCGTGAATCGGCTCGAAGAGCGCCATCTGATCGCCGATGTTCGCGCCGGGAGCGACGCCCAGGCCGCCAACCAGTCCGGCACAGAGA
>VXOZ01000333.1 GCA_009839775.1 Chloroflexota bacterium
GCATAGGCCTCGGCCGTCTCCAGTGGCGAGAGGCTGGCCCGCTGGAGGTTCTCGACCAGCGCGATTTCCAGCGCCTCGCGGCTGCCGGTGGGCCGGATGAGCGCGGGGATCGTGGCCAGGCCCGCTTGCCGAGCCGCCCGCCAGCGGCGCTCACCCACGATCAACTGATATGCGCCCGCCTCCGGCTGGCGGCTGACCACCACCGGCTGCAAGATGCCATGCTCGCGTATGGACCGGGCGAGCTCTTCCAGTTCGTCCGCGACGAACGTCTGGCGCGGCTGCAGCGGGTTGGGGCAAATGCGTTCGACCGGTATGTCCTGCAGTCCCGACTCCGGGAGCAAAGCCTCCAGTCCGCGTCCTAAGCCACCTCTACGCGACACGCTCGCCTATCTCCTCTCACCCGTCATTCCGGCGAAAGCCTGTCCCGTACCGCGTTGCGGTTCGGAATCCAGCCATTCCTCACTGTCATTCCGGCGCAAGCCGGAATCCATCTTCTCTTCCGCACAGCTACTTGCCCTGCCAAGCGGGGCACAAGCCTCCGCGCTACGGCTGCCTGTAAGAACGTAGTATCCGCTTTTTCGTTCGCTCTGAGCCTGTCGAAGGGCAGTTTTGCGATAAGCTTTCACTCAAGACGCTCCCAAGACCTCCTCCGCCAAATGGCGATAGCCCTCGGCCCCTTTCGAAAACGGGTCGTACGCCAGAATCGTACGGCCGTGGCTCGGCGCTTCCGCCAGGCGCACGTTGCGGCTAATCACCGTCTCGAACACCTGCCCCGGAAAGTGCGACCGCACCTCATCCCGCACCTGTTGCGCTAAGCGTGTGCGCGTGTCGTACATGGTCATGAGAATGCGCACGCGGCCCAGCGCGGGATGCAAGCCGCTGCGCACACGCCTAATCGTATCCAGCAACTGTGCCAGCCCCTCCAACGCCAGATACTCACACTGTACCGGAATGATCACCTCTTCGGCAGCGCAGAGGCCGTTCACCGTCAACATGCCCAGCGATGGCGGACAGTCTATCAGGATGAAAGCATAGTCTTCCTTCACCGATGCCAGCGCCGAGCGCAGGAGATACTCCCGCTCGGGCAGGTCCAATGCCTCCGCCTCCAGGCCCGCCAGTGCCGGACTTGACGGCAAAATGAAGAGGTTAGGCGCGTTCTCCACAGGAACGATGAGGTCCTGCACCTGCGCATTGCTGCGCAGTGTATGGTAGATGCTCGGATCCCGCTTGGGAACATCCAGGCCGCCCGTCGTATTCGCCTGCGGATCCAAATCCACCAGCAACACCGCCTGCTGATGGAGCGTCAGGTACGCGCCCAGATTGACGGCAGTGGTGGTCTTACCCACGCCGCCCTTCTGATTGGCTATCGCGATGACCGTGCTCATGGGGAGAGAATGCGCGTGAAACTACGGAATGTGCCACTTCCAAGGCCGCACACTGCGTGACGCAATGTTAGCGGTACTTGCGCAGGAAAAACAGCAATCGCACTCTACGGCAGCGACACGACGCGGTCGTGGCACGCGGCCTCGTAGAAGGCAAGACACACCGCTAAGTTCTGCAGTCCGTCATCCACCGTAGCCGGCAGCGGTGTGCCGTCCAGCACGAAATCTACCATCGCGCCAATGCTGCCCGCGCCTGCATCCCGCACAGCATCGGAGAGCACCCAGCCCTGCCAGGGCGCGAAATTGCCCCGCACGGCCAGCTTGCCGGAAATGCCGTCGGTAGCAATCTGCCCTTCGGTGCCGACGAGGTGAAAGGCGTGCATGCCCGACTCCGGGCCGCTCGACCATGTGACCTCCAGCGTTGCCACCACACCGTTGTCAAAAGTGAGAGTCGCCACGCCAAAGTCTTCCAATGGAATATCTTTGTGCACCAGGTTGGCGGTTGCGCCGGTAACGCGGACAACCTCAGCCCCGAGCAATTTGCGCAGCATGTGGATGTCGTAGATGGAATGATCGATCCAGCCGCCGCCGGGGGCTTGGCTTGCATCCAACCACCACGTGCGCGCCACATGCACGCCGGGCCACTCCTGGGTGGGCAGGCCGCCGCGCCGGATAGACGTGGCACTGATGGGACGCCCGATGCGCCCTTCCTGCAGCCACTGGGCGTATTGTTGCGCCGCCCCACCGCTCGTTTGAATGGCCTCCAGCGGATAGAAGCCGACACCGGCCTCCTGGACTGCAGCAACCACTGCATCGGCAGCTTCCAGCGTGAGCGCCATGGGTTTGACGCAGATGATGTGCTTGCCGTGGCGCGCCGCCTCCTCACACAGCGCGGGGGCTTCTGCTGTGGTGCACGCCGCTACGACTACATCCACGTCATCCCGCCGTACAATGGCGTGGTAGTCATCAGTCGTAAAGGGGATGTCATAGTCCCGCGCGGCTGCCTCCAGGTACGCCGTCTTGCGATGCGCCGCCGCCGTCACTTCAGCGCGGTCATGGGCGGCAATCCCTCGCAATGCCGCGAATCCGGCGTACCAGTGGTCCATGCCCGCAATGCCGAACCGTACTACTTCTGGTGTCCCCATAGTCTCCTGTTCCTGGCGACATCTCTCACGCGATTCATCTCCGTATACCGTACTATACCGAGTGACACAGTGCTAATCGTGGAGTTTAGGCAGCCTGGCGATAACTTGGGTACCTAGACCGGCATAGGATGGCTGCCACCTCGCTGTAACCACACCTACACGCCAACTCCCGCCATCAGTCTTCCCTGTCCCAGTAATCCACGGCTTTTTCCTTGTGGTAGATGCGGCGCACGCCGCGCAAGTTCACCTTGTTGGAGTCGGGGTATTCGCTGACATCGCTCGGCACCACGTTGCTCAGGAGCAGCAGCGTGCACGGTTCCGTGCCTTCGTTTATGTACGTATGGTCGCTGTTGGGACCGGGCGGAAGCGCGACAAAGTCGCCTTTGCGCAGGGCCACGTTGCCCCGGGACGTGCGCATGGTGCACGTGCCGTCCAGCACCACGCCGAGTTCTTCTTCAAAGTAGTGAAAGTGCAGCGGAAACGCCTTCCTGCCCGGAGCGAGGCGGATTACCTGATAACCAAGGTGCCGCGCGCCGATGAGGGGATCAATGTTCTTGAATTCATAGCCAAAGTCGCCGGGCGCCTGCCGCGTTTCCCACCAGGGGATCTCGTCCAGGTTGATGCGGTTGATGTAGATGTCCGTGCGCGCTTCCAGCATGGCGATGAGCGCGTCGCGGGCGCCGCTGAGGATCGAATGGCCGTCGCCGAGCAGCAACGCGTCGAGTTGCTGGAAAAATAGTAACTTGCGGATTTGCAGCGCCGCTTTGGCCGGGTCGGCCACGGCAGGTTCCGCGCCGAGCGTCAGTGAGCCCACGGGATGTCCCCACACGTAGTCGCCGATGAAGGCCACGCTGTTGTCACGCCAGAGCAGCGCGATTTCACCCGGACTCTTGCCGTGTGCCAGATGCAGCACCCGCAGATCGGGCACGATCTCCTCGCCGTCAGTTACGGTGCGGTCTACGGCAAGTTCGAAGAGCGGCGCGTCGGCCTCGTGCGCCACGATCTGCGCGCCGGTGCGCTCTTTGAAGGCTACGGCATCCCGTTCGTGGTCGCGATTGGTCAAAACGATAAGGGCCGCGCCGCCGAGTTCGTCCAATTGCGTTGCGTCACTGGCGCTCATGGGCACCGGATCAATGAGGATGTTGCCTTCCTCTCGCACCCAGAGAAAGCCGTTGAAGTCGAATTGCTTCTCCTCGTTGAAAACCGACCACGTATAGAGATCGTCGAACATCACCCGCTTCACTGCCGTCGCTCCTTGCTTGCGCTGAGACTGCCAAAGTACATGGTATACTGAACAACCACTTAACGGAGAGCCACCCAATGGCGTGTGCTTTTGTTCGCTGGCTATCGCAACTCTCGTCGTTGACCCTGGACTGCTCACTGAATCTGCAAGAGGCAAATGTAGAAAGTACGTTCGTGCTGAGCTTGTCGAAGTATGAACGTACTTTCTACCTGACTGGAGCGACACACTGAACCTGCCCTGAATGCGACCCCATGGAATTGCTTAACTCGGATTCCCTCCCACCACATCTTGCCAATGAAGACACCCTGGAAGAGTTGCTCTCGCGCCCCAGCCAGCCGTTAGTCGACGACCTAGAGTGCCTGGACGGCGACATACTTATTCTCGGTGTTGGCGGCAAGGTGGGGCCGACGCTGGCGCGTCTTGCCAAACGCGCCGCTCCCACGAAACGCATCGTCGGCGTGGCGCGCTTTAGCGATCCCGAAGTACGGAAGCGCCTCGAGGCCTGGGGTGTCGAGACCATTGCCTGCGACCTCTTGGACCGCGCGGCGGTGGCCGCTTTGCCATGCTTGCCCAACGTCGTCTACATGGCGGGCAAGAAGTTCGGCACGGCGGACGATCCGGCTTTCACATGGGCCATGAACACGCATGTGCCGGCCATTGTGGCCGAGACTTTCGCTCAATCCCGAATCGTGGCGTTTTCAACGCTCTGCGTCTATCCCTACGCGCCAGTTGCCGGGCCGGGTTGGGATGAAGCGGTAGCGCCGGAGCCGGTGGGCGAGTATGCCAACTCCTGTGTCGGTCGCGAGCGCATCTTTCAATACTTCTCGCAGCAACACGGCACGCCGGGCCGCCTGCTGCGGCTCAATTACGCCATCGATATGCGCTACGGTGTGCTCCATGATGTGGCCCGCTGGGTGCGCGCCGCTGAACCTGTGCCGCTGACCATGGGGCATGTCAACGTCATCTGGCAAGGCGACGCCAGCAGCCAAGCCCTGCGTGCGCTGTTGCACTGTACCACCCCTGCCAGCCCGCTAAACATTGGCGGACCTGAAGCTACGAGCATCCGCGCCCTGGCCCACGCCTTTGGTAAGCGCTTCAATCAGACGCCGCGATTCGTCGGCACAGAGGCGGAGACTGCCTGGATCAACAGCACGGCCCAAGCCCAGCATCTTTTTGGCCGCCCCATTGTACGCCTGGAGACGATGATCGACTGGACCGCCGACTGGATCGAGCGTGGCCTACCAGCCTACACAAAACCAACGCACTTCGAAGTCCGCAACGGTAGGTTCTAAACGGAAGCGATTCCGGTAGGGACACTTCAAAACGGTTTCGCTTAGTCCCTCGATTCCCCCTCTCCCAAGACTGGGAGAGGGCCGGGGTGAGGGTTGATTACGCCTCCGACACGCCCGAGGCGCTGTCTGGTATACCAATAAACCAGCCCAAGAGGAGTAGGGGAA